>DAINRN010000404.1:0-3937 GCA_036741815.1 Acidobacteriota bacterium | reverse complement strand
GCGCGACCGTGCTCGTGCAGGGGGAGTACGCCTACGGCTACCTCGCGCCCGAGGTCGGCGTGCACCGCCTGGTGCGCATCAGCCCCTTCGACTCCGCCGCCCGCCGGCACACGTCCTTCGCCTCCGTCTTCGTCTGGCCGCAGATCGACGAGGACATCAAGATCGAGGTCCAGGACAAGGACATCCGCGTGGACACCTACCGCTCCAGCGGGGCCGGGGGCCAGCACGTGAACGTCACGGACTCCGCGGTCCGCATCACCCACCTGCCCAGCGGCATCGTGGTCTCCTGCCAGAACGAGCGCAGCCAGATCCGGAACCGCGACGTGGCCATGAAGGTCCTGAAGTCCCGGCTGTACGACCTCGAGCTGCAGAAGCAGCGGGCCAAGCTGGACGCCGTGGAGTCGGCCAAGAAGGACATCGCCTTCGGCAGCCAGATCCGCTCCTACGTCATGCAGCCCTACCGCATGGTGAAGGACCACCGCACCAAGCACGAGGTGGGGGACGTGGACCGGGTCATGGACGGCGACCTCGACGAGTTCATCAAGGCCGCGCTCATCGCCAAGGCCAAGGGCACGCTGGGGGCGGCGGCGACGGCCGAGGAGTGAGCGTCCGCCGTTCGGTCGTCGCTCTCGGGCTCTTGGGCGTTTCCTGCGGGGGAGCGTCCACGGCCCCGCCTCCCGCGCCGGCGGCCAGCGGGGACCTCCCGGCCGCGCTCGTCTACGAGCGCGTCGTGGCGGGCAACCAGGACGTCTACCTCACGCCCGCGGCGGGAGGCCACGAGCGCCGCCTGACCGACCATCCCGCGCAGGACGGCCTGCCGCGCTTCACCCACGACGGCAAGAGCGTGCTCTTCACCTCGGAGCGGACCGGGAACTGGCAGATCTGGGAGGTCAGCCCCCGGGGAGGCGAGGCCCGCCGGGTGCGCAACAACGCCTACACGGAGTGGCAGGTGGACGAGTCGCGCGACGGCTCGAAGCTCGCCTTCCTTTCGAACCTCGAGGGACCGGAGTGCCTCTTCGTCATGGACAAGGCCACGGGCAGCACGCAACGGCTGGTGCGCCACGGCGGCAACTCGATCCTGGGCAACCCCCACTGGAGCCCGGACGGGCGCAAGATCGTGTTCTCGTCGAACTGGCGCATCGGCCACCAGATCTATCTGCTGGACACGCAGAGCACGCAGGACGCGCGGCTGTCGCCGGTGCTGGGCGGTGGCTGCGAGCCGCGCTTCAGCCCCGACGGCCGCAAGGTCGCCTACGTGAGCCGCGGCCACCACGGCGACAAGAGCCGGCTCGTGCAGCACGACCTCGAGAGCGGCCAGGAGACCGTCCTGGTGGGCTGGCCCGCGCTGAACTACGACCCCGTCTATTCGCCCGACGGGACGGAGCTGGCCTTCGCCTCGAACATCACCGGCGACTGGGTCATCTATCGCCAGCGGATCTCCGACGGCCGCTCCTGGCGGGTCACCTTCGGCCCCGGACCCGCGCGCAACCCTGATTACCGTCCCGTGCCCGGAGCGGCGGCCGGGATGGCGGGTTCGTCAGGGCTCGCTGACGCTCCCCCCCAGCGCTGCGCGGGGCTCGGTGCCCGCCACGAACGCCTCCATCCGGACGCCGGGAGTGCCCGCGGGCCCGGGCTGGCCGAAGCCGTCCACGGGCACGAAGACGATGTTGCCGGGGATGGCGTACTCCTCGATGGGCTTGTCCTTCATGGCCTCCGCCCAGAACTCCATCCAGATGGGCAGGGCCGTGTGGGCCCCGTCGCGGCCGCGCCCGAGGCTCTCCTTCTTCTCGTCGAAGCCGACCCATACCCCCGCCGCCAGCGACGGCTCGAAGCCCACGAACCACCCGTCCGTCCAGTCGTCGGTGGTCCCCGTCTTCCCGCCGATGGGCCGCTTCAGCTTGCGGGCGCGTGCCGCGGTACCGCGCTCCACCACCCCGCGCAGCAGGCTGGTCATGATGTAGGCGGTGTCGGCCCGGATGGCGTCCGTCCCCTGGGGACGCGCCTCCTCGATGACGTTGCCGTCCCGGTCGGTGATGCGCGTGACGTACATCGGCTTCATGCGCAGGCCCTGGTTGGCGAAGGTGGCGAAGGCGGCGGTCATCTCCTGCAGCGTGGCCTCGCCCGCCCCGATGGCGATGGGAAGGTACGGAGGCAGCTCTCCCGTCAGGCCCAGCTTGCGCGCGTAGTCGATGCCCGTCTCGATCCCCACGGTCTGCAGCGTCTTGATGGCGGGGATGTTCCGGCTCTGCTCGATCGCGTAGCGCATCGGGATCGCGCCCAGGAACTTGTAGTCGTAGTTGTGGGGCGACCAGATCTTGCCGGGGGCGCTGGGCAGGGAGATGGGCGCGTCCACGATGATGGTGGCGGGGGTGAACCCCGCCCGCTCCAGGGCCGCGGAGTAGACGATGGGCTTGAAGGCCGAGCCCACCTGCCGGAAGGCCTGCGTGGCGCGGTTGAACTTGCTGCGCTCGAAGTCGTAGCCCCCGACCATGGCCCTGACCGCCCCCGTCCGCGGGTCGAGGGCCAGCAGCGACCCCTCCAGCCTCGGCTCCTGCTCCAGGGTGACGCGGGCCTCCTTCCTGTCGCCGTCCTCGGACAGCGACACGATCAGGAACGGGGCCACCCCGCCGACGGGCAGGGCGTCGGAGACCGTCCGCCGCGTCCAGGCCACGTCCTCGGGCCCCACGCGCGCCCGATAGTCCCCGATCTGGACGACGGCCAGCGTGCGGTCCGAGGCCATCACGACGCCACGGACGACGTCGCCCTCGCGGAGGGGCCGGTCCCACTCGTCGAGGTGGACGCGCGAGGGGAACTTCCCGTCCTTCAGGATGGAGAGGGGCGAAGGCACGAAGCCGCGGGCCTTGCGGTCGACGAGGCGCAGGCCCTTGCGCACGGCCCGCGTCGCCGCCTCCTGCATGGTGGGGTCCAGGGTGGTGTAGACCTGCAGGCCGCCCTGGTAGATCTGCTGGCTGCCGTACTCGCGCTCCAGGTACTTGCGCACCTCCTCGATGAAGTAGGGCGCGATCGACGGCGGCTCCTTGCGCGGATGGAGGTTCAAGGGCTCGGCCTGGGCCCGCGAGGCCTCTTCCTGCAAGACGTACTTCTCCTCGAGCATCCGCTGGATCACGTGGTTGCGCCGCTGGATCGCGCGCTCCGGGCTCTCCAGCGGCGACAGGCGCGAAGGGTTCTGGGGCAGGCCGGCGATGAGCGCGGCCTCGGCCAGCGTCAGGTCCTTGATGGACTTGCTGTAGAGGGCCTGGCTGGCGGCCTCGACGCCGTAGTTGCCGCTTCCGAAATAGACCTGGTTGCAGTACATCGTGAAGATCTCTTCCTTGGTGAAGTTCTTCTCGATCTGGAAGGCGAGGATGGCCTCCTTCACCTTCCGCTCGTAGGTCTTCTCGGGAGTCAGGAAGAGCACGCGCGAGAGCTGCATGGTCAGGGTCGAGGACCCCTGGCTGCGCCGGCCGGACCGGAAGTTGGAGATGGCTGCGCTCGGGATGCGCCACAGGTTGATCCCCAGGTGCTTCCAGAAGTCGGCGTCCTCCACGGCCACCACCGCGTTGCGCAGCACCGGCGGGATGTCCTTGAAGCCCACCATCACCCGCTTCTCGATGGCGAAGTCGCCGATCATCGTCCCGTCAGCGGCGTAGATGCGGGTGATGATGTTGGGCTGGAACTGCTCCAGGGAGGAGACCTGGGGCAGGTCGTTCTCGAAGGCGAGAAGGACGCCGGCCACCGCGCCCGCCACGATGGCGAGCGCGAAGAGGATGCTGATGCCGGCCCGCCGGACGCCTTCGAGCCTCGCAGGCGCGGCCACGGCGGCGGAAGCGGCCATTGCCGCGGATTATACCGTCGGGCGGGCAGCGCGCCCGCGGCGCCCGCCTAGTGGTCCTTCTTGCCCTGGGTACGCGGAGCCGCGTGGTCGCTGCCGGCGGGC
>DAINRN010000403.1:1468-3946 GCA_036741815.1 Acidobacteriota bacterium | reverse complement strand
CGAGTCCGAGAGCGGAAAGTGGCCTTCATTGTCGGTTTTTCCGCAGCCTGCTAGGACGGCGGCGCCAGGCCCAGGGCGTTCTCGATCGCGTCCGCCACGTCTCTGGTCAAGAGCGGGCGGAGGCTCGCCCACTCCGCCCGGACGTCGTCGGGCGTGTCGATGTCGCGCCGCTCCTCGAGGACGCGCACGGTCAGGCCGAGGGCGGCGGCCCTCTCCATGGTCGCGGCGAAAACGGCGCTCGCGCCCCAGGCGACCCCGCGGAACAGCTCGGGCCGCGCCCGCGCGAGCGCGATGAGGTAGTACCCGCCATCGCGGGCGGGGCCCACCGCGAGGTCGTGGTCCTCGAGGGATCCGAGGGCCGAGAGGACGTCCGCGCGCGTGAGGCCGGGGACGTCGCTGCCGACGATCGCGACCCTGCCGGTGCCGCGCCCGAACTCGGCGTCGAACGCCGATGACATCCGCGCTCCCAGGTCCGCCCCGGCCTGCGGGATCCACGCCTCACCCGGCCGCCAGGCCTCCATCTCGGCCCCGGCCTCGGGAGGCGTGAAGTAGAGGCGCCGCTCGTACCCGGAGCCGTTCGGCGTGGTGGCCGCGAGAACGCGCTCCGCCAGCGCGCGGTAGAGGCCAGCGGCCGCGTCCGAGCCCAACGCGGGAACGAGCCGTGTCTTGACGGCGCCGGGACGCGGCGCCTTCAGGAAGACGGCCAGTACGGCCGTCACCCCCGCCGCTTGAAACGGATCATGGGCGTGACCTCTCCTTCGATGTTACCGCGGGGACTGCCCGGGACGCCGTGCTAGAATCGCGCGCCCGTGAGCCACGCGCGTGCCGGCCTGCTCCTCCTCGTGCTGTCGGCGGCGCCGGCGGCGGCACAGGAAGAGCCCGCCCCCGTCTACCAGGCCCCGGAGCGCAAGGTCAAACTGACGGGCGACGCCCTCCTCCGCGGGGAGTGGACGCGGCACCTGGCCGTCGCGCCAGACACCTTCGTGGACGACGACCGCTTCCGCGGCCAGCTCCGGCCCCGTCTGGAGATCGACCTCGACAAGGTCGTCTTCGGCGTGGGCGGCGACTTCAACTACAGCAGCGACGAGAACACGGAGGAGATCAACCCCGCCGCCCCCCTCATCCGCGACAACTACAAGTCGCGCGACGCGCGGGTGGACCTGGCCTTCGCGCGGGTGCAGCCCGCGGGCTGGCTGCGCCTGGAGGGCGGCCGCTTCGTGATGCCCGTGCCCCTCACCGAGATGATCTGGGACCGCGACCTGCGGCCGCAGGGCGCAGCCCTCACGCTGGACTTCCGCAACCACGGGAGCGTCGACTCCGTGGCCTTCACCGTCCTCGGGGCCAGGGGCAGCCACGTCTTCGACGACAGCGAGACGAGCATGCTCGTCGCCGCGGTGGACGCCAACCTGCGCGCGGGGGAGTCCGTCAAGCTGGAGCTGCTCGGGTCCTTCGTCGCCTACTTCGACGCGGACGAGCTGGAGCCGATCATCCGCCGGCAGAACCTGCGCGTACCCGGCGTTCCCCCTCCCCCGCCCCTGGCCCTCGACTACCGGGTGGTGGACCTCGTGGCGCGGATGCGCACCAGCGGGCGGGTCCCCTTGCAGCTGGTGGCCGAGTATTGCTGGAACACGGAGGCCGACACCCTCAACGACGGCATCTGGGCCGCCCTGGTGTTGGGCTCCACGGAGAGCGGCCCCGCCAAGCTGGAGTACACCTACGCCAACGTGGACCGGGACGCCACCCTGGGCGCCTACGCGACCGACGACTTCCTGTGGGCCACGGGCTGGGACGGCCACCGCGTGGACCTCGGGATCCGCACGGGCGGGCACGCCGCCCTGCACGCGGTGGGACAGCTCCAGCGCTTCAAGGACAGCCCCCGCGGCTTCGACAACGACGTGTGGGTGAAGCGCTACCGCGTCGAGCTCCGCATCCGCGGCTGACGGCCCGCCGGGCCTATTTGGCCAGGGCCGCGGCCAGGATCACGCCCACGAACAGCAGCAGGACGCTCGCGTAGATCGCGGCCGCGATGTTCCCGCGCTTGACCTCCTCGATGAAGTCGATCTCCTTGTAGATGTGCCGGTCGATCCAGCGCACCGCGATCACGCCCAGGACCAGCGCCACCATCGCGTAGACGAGGTTGATGACGAAGGTGATGGCGGTGGCCTTCCAGAACTGCGCGTCCATCATGGCGCCTCCTCCGCGGTGGCGGACCACACGCTCGGCGAGCCGTAGTCGCGCACCCGCTGCTGCCCGCGGTTGAGCCACACGCCGCGGTCGTCGAACATCATCTCGGTCGGCAGGTACCGCGTGGCCAGCTCGAGGCGAGGCGGATAGCGGCGCGACATGTCGCCATCCATGGCTGTCTCGAGCAGGTATTTCGTCTCGCCGTCGAAGAGCACGACCCAGGCGTGGGGGTCCTTGTCGTCGAGCAGGCCCGTCACCACGCGGAAGCCCTTCCCCATGTGGGCGAGCCACGCG
>DAINRN010000403.1:0-1458 GCA_036741815.1 Acidobacteriota bacterium | reverse complement strand
CACGGACGTGTCGCGGCACACGCCCGTCGCCATGGCCTGCGTCTCCTCGGGCGTCTGCCATCCGGGCACGTCGTGGTCGGCCTTGGGGTGGTCGTAGCGCACGCGCTGGTTCGCCCACTGCCAGGCCAGGAAGGGGTTGGTGGTGTTGAAGGGCGCCCAGGGCCGGACGAACCAGGTGGCCCAGTGGAGCGACCCGCGGACGTCCTGGAGATAGGGAACGAGGCGGCAGAGGTAGGCCGCGGCCACCACGGTCCCGGGTTCCGTGCCGGGCGGGCTCTCCACCACGGCCACCGAGCCGCTGCTGTACTCCGCGTCCATGAGCTCGCGCTCGGCGAGCACCGCGTCCACCGCCTCCGCCGCGGAGGAGCGCCCGCGCAGCCGATAGATCCACGCGGTCTCCTGTCCGCGCCGCCGGGTGATCTCGGCGTAGACGTCCTTGGACGGGGGGCGTGCGCCCTTCGCCCAGGCGCGGGCCGTCTCCCGCAGCACGGCGTAGGAGACCGGGTCCCAGCGCACGACCGCCCGGCCGGTCCTCCGGCGGGCGTCGTTCAGGCTCTGGAAGACCGCCCGTTCGTCAGGCGAGCCGCGGCTACCCGACGCGCCGGTGGAGCCCGCCATGGCTCCGCCGCTGAGGGCGGCGCATATGGCGAGGCCGACCACGGCCACGACGCAGAACCAGGTCCTCGTGGCACGAATGGCTGCGGACATGAGCTTGATGCCCGCGCATTCTATCCTCCGCGACAGGCCGCTCGGCGAGAGGTTGTTACTGCTTTACCCGTTCCGGAATGGGGAGAAAGGGGAGCGGATATCCTTGCGGGCAACTCACTCCGGAACGGAGTTCCGCTGTCGAGAAAAAGAGCCCGAAGCTTCCGCTACCGCGCGACGCCCGGGGATTCCGCCACGTTCTTCGGCTGCAAGGACAGGAACAGCTCGTGCGGGATGCGGGCGTTCAGGTGCACCTGGTTCACCTCGGTGGTGATGTTCACCGCGGAGGCCAGCTCCTTCAGCTCCGGCTTGTTGCCTTGGAGGGCCGCCAGGGCCAGGAGGCCGCGCACCACGTCGGCCAGGTTCTTGGCCGCCGTCTCGTCCGGCGTCTCCGCGGTGACCTCGAGCGCGATCTGCGGGTCCAGGTCCCCGGTCACGACCAGGTTCCGGACGGCCGGGAGCTGCAGGCTGGCGCCGTCGGATCCGCCCGGCGCGGGGACGCTCCGGGGCAGGTTGGAGAGCAGGGTCTGGTCCCCCACCATCCAGAAGGTGGATCCCGGCTTGACGCGCTCGAGCAGGGCCATGAGGGCGGCGTTGGTACGGAGCGGCGCCTTGCCTCCCGCCCGGCTGCCGATGGTCGCCTCCACGGCGACCTGGCTGCCGAACACGAGCGTGTCGTCATCGAGGAAGGCCGCGGCCTCGGCGCCCTTGCGGCCCTCGCGGAAGAGATAGACGGTGGTGCCCTGGTGGTCC
>DAINRN010000402.1:0-3959 GCA_036741815.1 Acidobacteriota bacterium | reverse complement strand
GGCCGTGCCGCGCCTGAAGAGCAAGGGCTACATGGAGCCGTACATCAACCCGCCCGCCTTCATCGAGGAGCAGAAGGCCAGGCTGGCCGAGCGCGCGAGGAGGAAGCGCCAGCTGCCCGAGGAGCCGCAGCGCGACATCATGCAGTTCCTGCTGGAGCACGCGCCGCTGGAGCCCTGGGAGCGCGACATCCTGTACATCGTGCGGGAGGAGGCCGAGTACTTCGCGCCGCAGGCCATGACGAAGCTCGGGAACGAAGGCTGGGCCAGCTACTGGCACAGCACGATCATGACCCAGCGGGCGCTGACCGATTCCGAGGTGATCGACTTCGCCGACCATCATTCGGGCACGCTGGCCATGGCCCCGGGCCGCATCAACCCCTACAAGATCGGGATCGAGCTGTATCGGGAGATCGAGGACCGCTGGAACAAGGGCAAGTTCGGCAAGGAATACGACGAGTGCGACGACCTCGAGGCCAAGAAACGGTGGGACCGCAAGCTCGGCCTGGGCCGCCAGAAGATCTTCGAGGTCCGCAAGATCTACAACGACGTGACCTTCATCGACGCCTTCATGACCGAGGAGTTCTGCGAGCGCCTCCATCTCTACGTCTACGGCTGGGACTCCCGCGCGGGCAAGCACGTCATCGTCAGCAAGGACTGGAGGCAGGTGAAGGAACGCCTGCTCTTCTCCCTGACCAACCTGGGCCAGCCCATCGTCCACGTCGTGGACGCCAACCACGGCAACCGCGGCGAGCTCTACCTCAAGCACCGCTTCGAGGGCGTCCCCCTGGACGTGGAGAAGGCCCGCGATACGCTGAAGGCCCTGCACAGGCTCTGGCGCCGCCCGGTCCATCTCGAGACCACGGAGGACGACCGCGGCCGCCTGCTCTCCTTCGACGGCCAGGAGAGCAAGTCGGCGCGCCTCTAGTGAGGGAAGCGGCCACCGTATGGAAGCCGGCCATCCTCGCAGTGGCGGCGGGTGCCGCCGTCTTCGCCCTGGGCACGGCCGCCGAGTCGCTGGTCGTCCGCGCGCTTCACGGAGACCCCTACGAGCTGGAGTGGCTGAGCGACGCGGTCATCTCCACGGCGACGGCCGTGATCACCTACCTCTGGCTTCATCTGAGGAGCAGTCGCCTGCGCGTGTTCGCGCTCGAGCAGCAACGGGTCGCCATCGACGAGCAGCTGCGCCTGGCGGCGGAGATCCAGCGCGGCCTGCTGCCGCAGGTACCCCAAGCGACACCCGGCTTCCGTTGGGGCGCCCGCATGGTCCCTGCGAGCCAGATCGGTGGCGACTTCTACGATTTCTTCGAGCCGGCCGCGGGCACCGTGCTGGCATTGCTGGGCGACGTGTCGGGCAAGGGGATCCCGGCGGCGCTGATCCTGTCGTCGCTCAAGACGCTGTTTCGAACCTTCGCTCGCGAGACGGCTGACCCGGCGGCCATCGCGGAGCGCGTCTCCGCCGCCCTCTTCGAGGAGTGCGCCGGGCTGCCCTATGCTACGGCCATCGTGGCTCGTTTCGAGGCGCCGGGCAGGCTCGCCTACGTCAACGCCGGTCATCCTGCGGGGTACCTGCTCCGGAACGGAGCCGTCACGGCCGCCTTCGAGTCCTGCGGGCAACCCCTCGGCCTGCTGTCCGGGGCGACCTACGTGACCAGCCGCGTCGAGCTGCGCCCGGGCGATGTCGGCGTGCTCGTCACGGACGGCGTCACGGAAGCGCTCGAATCCGGGCCGGTGGCGCTGAGCCGTCTTGTGGGAGCGTCCGGAGCGCGGGTGGCGGCCGGCGGAGCGCCGGCGGAGGCCTGCGACGACCTGCTCCGCGCCGCGGCCGCGGGTCCCGGCCCGGCGGGCGTCCCCGACTGGCAGGACGACCGCACGGTGTTCGTCTTCGCGGTCGAGCCGGGCGTGTCAACCGCCGGGCTCTCCGGATGAGGACGTCCCTCCGCGTCGCCCTCGTCGCCCTGGGCGCCATCGTGTTCGTGGCGGGCGCATACGCCTCGCAAGGCCCTCCCCGCCTGACCCTTCTCAATGCCGGTCTGAGCGTGCAGCATTCCTGGTCCCATCCCCTCGGCGCCCTCGCCGCTGCCGCGGGCGCCATCCTCCTCGCCGCCGCTTCCCCGCGCCGCTGGGCGCGCATCGCCTTCCATGCCCTTTCCGCCCTCAGCGTCCTCGTGGCGATCCACCTCGCTCTCTACCGCGTCGACGCCGACCAGGGCGGCCTGGCCTCCCGCGGGCTGCTGGGAGGAACGCGAATCCCGTGGGGCGAGGTTGCGGGCGTGGATGGCGACGCCGGCCTGGTCGTCGTCACCAGCAAGGATCGGAGGAAGATCAGCGTGGACACCGCGGACTTCCGCCCCGAGCAGCGCGCCACGCTGGACCGCACGATCGCGCGGCGCGTCCGGGAGGGCTCACCGGCGAAGGACTGAGCGGCGCTCCCTCATTTCAGACCGGCGGGGACGTGAACGTTCAGGAGTACAGGCACCGACAATCCAAGGAGATTCGACAGGCTGTGGCCAGCGATCGTCCACCGAAGACTTCCGGTTCGGTAGTAGGCGACGCCCCAGACCGCCCCGGCGAGGCCCAGGCCCACCAGGGTTGCGGGATGGCGAAGAGCGACTGAGTGCACTCCCCAGATCAAGGGATGACTGAGGGCGAACCACGCCGTCGAGTACGCCACGGCCAACCCTGACGGCCAGTTCGAGGTGGCGTCGATCAACGCTCCCCGCCAGTAGCTCTCTTCGAACCACGGGTTGACGAGGCCGAAGCCCAGCCACAGCGCTACGAGGCTCGGTGAGGCGAGCGTCCGCCATCCGGACAGGAACTCACCCACCGAGAGCAGCCCGACCGCGACCGCCAGGACAGACCAGAGCCGTTTCCCCCGAGGAGGTCCGAGCCACGTCCTCATCGGGTGGCCCCGTCCCGCCGAGGCAATCAGCAGCGCGACGAGGCTCCAGAAGACGAGCATCGTCGGGAGCCAGGCCCATACTCCAAGCACAGCACCCAGGATCCGCTGCACGGCATGGCACAGGGCGATGACCCCGATGGGGGACAGGATCAGGATCCACCGGCGGACGCGGTCAGGGTCGCGTACGTTGGCCATCAGGCCCGCGGTGCGCGCACCAGGCCGACCCCCAGCGTGACGACGCTCGAGGCCAGCGTCGCCGCGCCCGCGTAGGCCAGGTTGATGAGCCCGCTCGGCGCGGTCGCCGTGGGCGAGGCCACGGAAAGGAAGAAAGCCGCGGGGATGAGGATCGCCGCCACCGGCGCGCCGATCCGGGACAGCACCGTGGCGCCGCCGAACATGACGGTGGGCAACGTCAAGAGAAGGATCCCCGCGAATCTCCGTGATTCGTTGGACATGCGTTACTCCTTCAGTCCGAGGCCGCCGATCGGCGTCGTTTCGACGCGGTTGCTGAACCCCGCGATCAAGGGGCGGCCCTTCGTGATCGCGGCCTTCACCGCCGGCAGCGCGAGCGATGCCTGGTGGCTGGCGGCACTGTCCCACACCTCGGTGACCCAGAGCCCATCGGGGTCGGCCGGGTCCGTGGCCACAACGTAGCTGAGGCACCCGGGCATGGCCCGCGCGCTCTCGAGCAGGATGGCCCCCAGGGCGTCGCGCTGGCCTGCGACGGCGTTGATCTTCCCGATGAGTCCGTACATCGTCCCTCCCTTGCCGCTCGCGGGCGTGACCTCCCATCGTCCCACGAGTGGGCGAGAGCCGCCCCTCCTCTCAATCCAACATGGCGGCCAGGACGAAGAGGCCGGATCCGATCAAGCCCAGGACGCTTCGGATGGCGTGCAGCCGTCCCCATGCGACGAGGAGCGCCCTCGTCTCGCCGGACGCCAGGTCCCGCTCGGGCTCCAGCAGCCGCTTGTTCGTGGGGAAGATGACCAGGAGAGTCACGGGGATGACGGCCAGGATGGCGAGGGACCCCCACAGCCACAGGACGTGGCCTCCTTGCAGC
>DAINRN010000401.1:0-3966 GCA_036741815.1 Acidobacteriota bacterium | reverse complement strand
CCTCGCGGCTGCGGATGATGCCGAACTTGGTGACCACGTAGACGTCGGGGGAGAGGGTGATGACCTTCTCCTGCACCCAGCCGTTGAGCCCGGAGATGACGGAGACGACGCCCACCAGCGTCGCCACCCCGATGATGATGCCCAGCAGGGTGAGGAAGCTGCGCAGGCGGTTGGCGCGCAGGGCCTGCACGGCCTCGCGCGGCAGATCGTCGGCCAGCATCACCATTCTTCGACCCCCCACCCCACCCTCCCCACGTAGGGGGAGGGAGTGGTTGGCGCCAGGGAGGCTCCGCGCCTCGAGCTCCGGCCTAGGACTTCGCTTCCTCGTCCTTTTTCGGTTTTTCGACCTTGACGGCGTCGCCGGGCTTCAGCGCCCGCAGGGACTTGAACGGTCCCGTGATGAGGGTCTCGCCGCCCTTCAGGCCCGACGACACCTCCAGCGAGAGCTCGCCCAGGAGGCCCGTCTGGATGGGCTGGAAGCGGGCCTTGCCGCCCTCCATGAGGAAGACGCCTTCTTCGTCGCGCGGAGCGTTCGTGGCCGCCTCGCCGGGCTTTTTCTCGCGGTCGCGCACGACCAGGGCCTGGATGGGGACGACCAGCGCCTGGGGACGGAAGCCGGTGAGGATGTCCGCCTGCACGGAAAGACCCGGCTTCACGTCGGGCGGCGGGTCCTTGATCTGGACCTTGACCAGGAACCGGATGGCCGTGTTGGCGGATCCCGTGGCGGCCAGGATCGGGCTGCCTCCGACCTCCGTCACCTCGCCCTGGAACGTCCGGTTCGGATAGGCGTCGATCCGGATGCGCGCCTTCTGTCCGAGCTTCACGGACGGGATCGAGGTCTCGTCCACCTCCAGCTCCGTCTCCACGGTCGCCATGTCCGAGATCGTGAGGAGCACGGTCCCCGGGCTGTTCTGGATGCCGATGACGGCGACCTCGCCCTCTTCCACGCGCTTGGCGGTCACGATCCCGTCGATCGGCGACCGCACGGTCGTCTTCGAGAGCGTGTCGCGGGCGCCCTGGAGGGTGGCGCTGGCCTGCAGGACGCGGCGGTCGGTGGCGCGGGCCGCGGCCTCCGCGGTGGCCACCGCCGTGCGCGCGCGCTGGATCTCCGACTCGGGGATGATCCGCGACGAGAAGTTCTCCTCGGCCCGCCGCAGGTCGGAGCGGGCCTGCTCCAGGGTGGCGCGGGCGGACTCCTGCTCCTCGCGCAGGGCCTGCATCGAGAACTCGGTGCTGCGGGCGGTGGCCAGGGGGTTGGTGGAGTCGATCTGGAGGAGGAACTGGTCCTTGGCCACCCGGTCCCCCTCCTTGACCGCCAGGTGGGTGATCTGGCCGGGGATGGTGGCCGAGATCTCCACCTTCTTCTTGGCCTGGACCTTCCCGTTGGCAGTGACCTTGGCCTGGAGGTCCTCGCGCCCGACGGTGGCCACCTCGACCGGAGTGGGCTTGGGTCCGCGGCGGGAGAAGGCGAAGCCCAGGGCGGCGGCCGCCACCACGCCGGTGCCTATCAAGATCTTGTGCTTCTTCTTCATGGCACTCCCTGGTTTCATTGTGCCCCCCGGCGCCCGGACGGACGCCTGCTGAATGAGCTACGCCGGGGAGGGCGGGATGGTTCCCTGCAACGGTCGATCCCCGGCGAGGAGCTAGAGGAAAGACACTTCCTTGGTCGCGGCGCTGATCACGAAACAACGCTCGTTGTTCGACTCCGGATCGGCGGGGATCACGAAGAAGCCCGGCCGCCCGGGCTGGTAGCCCTGGGTGGTGCCGACGAGCACCTCGCCATCCTTGAAGGTGATCTTGATCTTGCGGCCGGCGACGGGCTTGGTGGGATCGAACTCCGCGCTCTTCTTGTGCCCCGGGTTCCCCGCAAAGTCCTTCACGAAGAACACGCCCTTGAGGTCGGCGACGAGGATCTCCAGGGGCTTGGACTCCGGAGGGCTGTCCAGCGGCACGAGATGGAAGCGGTCCTTGGTGGGCAGGAAGTCGTTCGTGACTCCTTTGATGAGCCCCCCTTCCTGGTGGTGCACCACGACCTTGTTCATGAATTTCTCCCATGAGGCCCGCCGCGGGGCAGACCTCGGCCCTTCGCCCTAGCGCACGCCGCAAACGCCCGCGAGCGCGTGATCCTTGAAGAAGGCCGCGGCTTCGGGATCGCGACGCAGCGGGCTCCAGACATGGGCGCCGGCGGCGGCGCCGCCGCACGCGTAATAGCCGACGGCGCCGCCGCCGACCGCCACGCCGCCCACGGCCCCGCCGCCGAAAGCGAGGCTGCCGATGGCGAGCCCTCCGGCGGCGGCCAGGACACCGAGTGAGAGCCCGCCGAAGCTGACGACGCCGGCGGCAAGGCCTCCGAGCGCCACGACGCCCCGGGCCAGGCCGCCCAGGGCCACGACCCCGGTGGCCATGTCGCCGAGGGCGATGATGCCCTTCGCGTGGCCGCGCATCTCGCCGCGGGAGAGGTCGGGACCGATGGCGATGTCGTAGAACGGGATGTCCCCGAGGCCCCACGAGGCCCGCTTGCGGATGCCGCGAAACGCGGGCGGGGCCGCCACTCCGAGCGATTGGAGCTTCCGCTCCAGCTCGCCGACCCGCTTCTCCAGCTCCTCGCGGCTCTCCATCGGGCCTCCTGTCCGACCGCGCTCATGGTAACGCTACAGGCCGTCCTGGTGGGCCCGCGGGGGCGGGCGCCCGTCCCCCGGAGATGGCGTGGTAGACTCGGCCCATGGTGGCGGGTCCATCCCTTCCCCCCCCGGCCCTTCCAACCTCCCGCTCCGTTTGCTGAAAAGAGGATGAAGCGCATCACCGTCCCCGAGCGGGGCGCGGAGACGCTCTTCGGCACCCAGGACGAGAACCTGCGCTTCCTCGAGGACAACCTGAAGGTCCGCATCAAGAGCTCGGGGGCCGAGCTGCTGGTAGAGGGCGAGGAGCAGGGCGAGGAGACGGTGGCCCAGATCTTCGGCCAGCTCGGCTCGCTCATGAAGGAGGGCTACGCGGTGTCTGCGGGCGACGTGCGCCTGGCCGCCCAGCTGCTGACCGAGGACGAGAACGCCCGGCTGCGCGACTACCTCCTGAAGTCGGCGGTGCGCGGCGGGAAGAAGGTGGTCGTCCCGCGCAGCCTGAACCAGCGTGCCTACCTCGAGCAGATCGAGGCGCACGACATGGTGTTCGGGATAGGTCCCGCCGGCACCGGCAAAACGTTTCTCGCTGTGGCTCAAGCAGTTAAGGCCCTTCTCGAGAAATCCGTGGAGCGGATCGTGCTCGCGCGGCCCGCGGTGGAGGCGGGGGAGAAGCTCGGCTTCCTTCCCGGAGACCTGCAAGAGAAGGTGGACCCCTACCTGAGGCCGCTCTACGACTCGCTGTACGACCTGCTGGACTTCGAGAAGGTCGCGCGCCTCATGGAGCGCAACGCCATCGAGGTAGCGCCCATCGCCTTCATGCGCGGGCGCACCCTGAACGACGCGTTCGTGATCATCGACGAGGCGCAGAACACCACCACCGAGCAGATGAAGATGGTGCTGACGCGGATCGGGCTCGGCTCGAAGGTCGTGGTCACCGGCGACATCACGCAGATCGACCTGCCGCCCGGGCGCGTCTCGGGCCTGGTCGAGGCGATCTCCGTGCTCTCGGGCACCGAAGGCATCGCCTTCTGCTATTTCGACGACAAGGACGTGGTGCGGCACAAGCTCGTCCAGTCGATCGTCAAGGCCTACGAGCGCTGGACGAACGGCCAGGGAAAGGGGCGCTGAGCGTGGCCGCGCCCGCTTCGCTGTCCGTCGTGTTGCTGAACCGCCAGCGCGCGCGCCCGGTGAGCGCGCCGCGGCTGCGGCGCGTGCTGCGCGGGGCGGCGAGGTCGCTCGGCGTGGGCGGCGAGCTGTCGCTGGTGATGGCGGGCGACGGCATGCTGCGCCGGCTCAACCGCGTCTACCGCGGCAAGGACACGACCACCGACGTGCTCTCGTTTCCGGG
>DAINRN010000400.1:365-3976 GCA_036741815.1 Acidobacteriota bacterium | reverse complement strand
CCCGAGGCGAGACCCGTGAGGCGGGTCATGCTCCTCACGATCGGGATCCAGGTCCTCGTCCTCGTCCAGTCGGCCAAGTCCATGGGCCCCCACCACCTGATGTCCGCGGTGAGCTTCGCGGGCCTGGTGGTGGCGCTCACGCACCGGCTGGCGAGCGTGACCCTCCCATCCTGGCCGCGGCTGCCGGCCATCGGGTCCGCCGTCGTCTTCGCCTTCCTCGTCGGACGCCACGCCTGGCTGATCCATTGGTACGTCGACCACCGCGCCCCCGTCCGGCCGGGGGCCGTGGCCGCGGCCGGGATGGCGAGCCAATACGGCATGGACCGCGTCGTCCAGGGTTACTGCGTGTCCACGCTCGCCTCCAACCTCGCCATGGCGAACGACTGGACGTGGCGCGCCTTCGCCGCGGACCTCGAGCGGCTCTACCCGCAGGCGGTGTCTTTCGACTGGCCGGGCCTGCACCGCTTCGGGCGCCCCGTCACGATCCGCGAGATGGAGAGCCGCCTCGTGGACGGAGACTCCCTGATCCTCTGGGACACGATCTTGTACCCGCAGGATACGTTCGGCTTCTTCCGCGGGCTGCGTGCCACCGAGCTGGGCCGGTGGGGCCGCGACCGGCTCCTGCGAGCCAGCCTCGCTCCTCTCCGGCCGGGGACGATACCGGAGGCGGCGGCGCCCGCGTTCGCCGGGGTCCTGATCCTCGGTCCCTCCGTCGGCCTGGACCGCCCGCAGCCGCCGCACGCCCTGGGCGATCTCGTGCCGCTGGGCCCCGTGACGCGGCTCGGGATTCTCGGGAGCGGTCAGTCCCTTCGTCTCGTGGCCGAGAGCAGCTGCGACGAGGACGGGCCCCAGGTCGCAACCTTTACCGTGGACGGCCAGGTGATCGGCCGTCAGGCCCTGTCCCACGGAGAGGGCTGGCGCCGGACGGTGCTGGCGCTCCCGGCTCGGCAGGGGCTGTTCGAGCTGGCGGTCACCTACGACCGTCTCTGGACGAGCGAGGACGCGGCCCGCCCCATGTACCCGGGCTACGGCGCTCGGCACCCGGAGGTCCGGTGGCCCGCGGTGCGCTACCGGAAGCTGCAGGTCTGGGTCGCGGGCTGACGCCCGCGCCGCGCCTATCGCCGCAGGTGGACGCGGATCACGCGGGCGGTCTCCCCCGCAGCCTCTCCACGCACAGGTGGAGGAAGTGGCGCAGCGCACGGGGGGATCCGAAGAGCGCGGCGGATCCTTTCCGCGCCAGCCCCGCTGCCGTACGGAATTCGCCCCGCGAGGCGCGCCGCCCGGCTTCCTTGACGCACAGCCAGAAGTAGTCGACGCCGAAGGTGGCGGGCAGGCCGCCCGCGCCGTGCCGCAGGCCGATCCGCCTGATCTCCTCGAAGCGGTCGAAGCGCCCGCGGGCGGTCTTGTTCTCTCCCGTCTGGCGGTAGCGCGCCAGCTTCCGGGGCAGGTAGGCGATGGGGAACAGGCGCGCGATCTTCAGCCAGAGGTCGTAGTCCATGCCCCAGTGCAGCGACTCGTCCAGCCCGCCCACGGCCTCGAAGGCGGATCGCCGGAAGAAGGCCGCCGGCTGCACGATGTAATCGGACTCGTGGATCAGCCGGTCGAGGTCGAAGGGGCCGACGTAGGCGCAGAGGCCGATCTCCACGTCCTCCGCGTCGACGTGGGTCGCGTCTCCGTAGACCATCGCCGTGTCGGGGTGCGCTTGCAGGTAGGCGACGGCCGCCGAGACGGCCTGCGGCTCGTAGAGGTCGTCGGAGTTCAGCCAGGCCAGGACCTCTCCGGCGGCCAGGCGGAAGCCCTTGTTGATCGCGGCCGCCTGACCGTGGTCCGGCTCGGAGATCCAGCGGATCGCGCCGTCGTGCCCGGCCAGCACGGCCAGCGTGCCGTCGGTCGAGCCGCCGTCGACGACGAGGTACTCGATCCGGGGATAGTCCTGGCTGAGCACGCTTTGGACCGCGTCCCCGATGAACCTTCCCTGGTTGAGGGATGGGGTCACGACGGATACCAGGGGCGACTCGCTCACGACCGCCGGGAATTATACTGGGCGGGCCGCGCGCGAGCGCGAGAAGGGATGGGACCGATCGAGGATCGCGCGATGCCGATCCGCGCCCACCAGATCTGCAACGGTCTGGGCGCGGGGAATATCGGCGACGAGCTCATGGCCCGCGCCTTCTGGGACGCGCTGCCCGCGGGGCTGCGCCTCACCGTGGACGTCTTCCCCAACCACGAGCGGCAGCGCGAGCCGTATCCGGAGGCCCACGAGTACGTCGCCCTGGACTGGGATGGCGGGCCGGTGGCTCCCGCGCCGGCCGTGCCCGGCCTGCTCGTGGGCGATACGCCGGTCACGGAGTCGTTGGGCCTGGACTGGCCGCTGCGGTTCCTCGCGCCCCGCCTGCGCGCGTTCCACGAGGCGGGCCAGCCCGTGGACGCCCTGGGCGTCGGCGTCGAGCCGCTGCGCTCTTCCGAGGCCCGGGCGATCTTCGCCCGCGACTTCCTGCCCATCCGCTCCTGGACGGTCCGATCCGAGGCGTGCCGTGCGGTCCTCCTGGCCCTGGGCGTGCCCGAAAACCGGGTCGAGGTGGGCGCGGACTGGGCCTGGCTCTACCGTCCGCGGCTGGACCTCCGGGCCGCGGCGGCCCGGACCTGGGCCCGCCTGGGGGTGCAGCCGGGCCGGCCGCTGGTGATCGTCAACGTTGTGAACGAGGTCTGGCGGGAGCGGGCCGAGGTCAAGGCGGCCCTGGCCGCGGCCCTCGACGAGCTGACGGCGGCGCACGGCTTCCAGGTCGCGTTCTTCTGCAACGAGGTGCGGGAGGGGGAGTTCTTCGACCTCGCCGCCGCCCGCGAGACGCAGGCCGTGATGAAGACGCGCTCGGTCGTGGTGCCCCACCTCTACTGGGCCCCGGACGAGGCCCTGGGCCTGCTCTCCCACGCCGCGGTGACCGTGGGCGGCAGGTACCACTTCATCGTGGAGTCCGTGCTGGCCGGCGTCCCCCCCGTGGGCGTCGTGCGCAGCGAAAAAGTGCAGGGACTCTTCGAGGAGCTGGGACTGGAGCCGGCGGGGACGATGCAGGCGCTGGAGCCTGGCCGCGTAGTGGACGGCGCCCTGGCCGCGGTGAAGGACCGCGACACGGCGGCCACCCGGCTCGTCGCCGCCCGGGAGCGCCTCGCGGCCCGCGCCGCGAGGAACCTCCGTCTCGTGCAGCATTACGGGCGCGACGCCTGACCTCATCCGCGGCTGCGGAAGGTTACAATCCGCCGATGACGACGGCCCCCGCGCCGGCGGCCGCGCACCACCTCGTGGAAGTGGGCGGTTTCTTCCGGTCTCTCTGGAGCTACCGGCGCTACATCCTGGCGGGTGCCCTGCGGGAGCTGAAAGAGCGGTACGCGGGATCGGGGATGGGCATCCTCTGGCACGTGATCACCCCCTTGACGCAGATCGCGGTCTACTTCGTGGTGTTCTCCCGCTTCATGGGCGGGCGTTCCGGGAGCCCGTATTCCCCGGAGGCCTACGCCGTCTTCCTTTGCGCCGGCATCCTGCCTTGGTTCGTGTTCACGGACTGCGTGGGCCGCGGGACCACCGCGCTGCTCGCCAACGAGGCCTACCTCAAGAA
>DAINRN010000400.1:0-355 GCA_036741815.1 Acidobacteriota bacterium | reverse complement strand
CACGCTCGGCCTCTACTCCCTGGCCCTGGCGGGCATCGCGATCGCCACCGGGACCCCCCCGCGCGCCGCGTGGGCCCTCATCCCCCCGGTGTTGCTCCTCTTCCTCGGCCTGGGCTTCGGGTTGGCGCTGATCCTCGCCACGGTCACCGTCTTCTTCCGCGACGTGACGCAGATCGTGACCATCGTGCTCCAGTTCTGGTTCTGGCTGACGCCGATCGTCTACGACGAGACCGCGCTGGGCCCTCGGCTGACCGAGGTCATGCGCTGGAACCCGCCGACCGCCTACATCCTCGCCGTCCGGCGCCTCCTCCTCGACGATCAGCACGATATCGCCCAGGTGCGCGCGGAACTGCGG
>DAINRN010000399.1:0-3980 GCA_036741815.1 Acidobacteriota bacterium | reverse complement strand
AGATGCTGAAGGACCACGAGGTCAGCGAGGACGACGAGAAGCAGGCCATGGCCGAGGTGCAGAAGCTGACCGACCACTCCATCGAGCAGATCAACGAGATCCTGAAGAAGAAGGAAGCCGAGGTGCTGGAGGTCTAGCGTAGCCGCCGGGCGCGAGGCGTCACGCGGAGCGCGCGACTTGTTGAGGCACCCGATTCCTTCGAGTCGGTCAGGGCGGAGCGCGCGAGCGTGACCCGAGCGTCCGGCGGCTTATAATCCGGCCGTGCCCGCCACGCAGCTCGATTGCACCCGCTGCGAGCGCCGCTACCCGCCGGGACAGATCCTGAACCTGTGCGAGTGCGGCGGGCCGCTCTTCGTCCGCTACGACCTGGAGCGGGCGGCCAAGAACATGCGCCCGGGGCACCTGGCCCTCCGCGAGCCGACCCTCTGGCGTTACGACGACGTCCTCCCCGTGGACAACCCCGACCACCGGGTCAGCCTGGGCGAGGGCTATACGCCGCTCCTCGCGGCCCGCCGCCTGGGGGCGATCACCGGGATGCCGCGCCTCTTCATCAAGGACGAGAGCGGCAACCCCACCGGATCCTTCAAGGCCCGCGGGCTGTCCCTCGCCGTGTCCATGGCCAAGGCCCTGGGCGCCACCGACATCTGCCTGCCTTCCGCGGGCAACGCGGGGAGCGCGGCCGCCGCCTACGCCGCCAAGGGCGGCCTCAAGGCCCACGTGTTCGTCCCCAAGGACGCGCCGCACGTGTTCGTGATGGAGACGGAATCGTACGGGGCCGACGTCCACAAGGTGGACGGCCTCATCACCGACGCGGGCCGGGTCTGCGCGGAGCGGGCGCGCCAAGCGGGATGGTACGAGTGCGCGACGCTCAAGGAGCCGTACCGGATCGAGGGCAAGAAGACCATGGGCTACGAGCTCGCCGAGCAGATGGGGTGGAAGCTGCCGGACGCGATCCTCTACCCCACCGGCGGGGGCACCGGCCTCATCGGGATGTGGAAGGCGTTCCAGGAGATGGAGGCCATGGGGTTCGTCGGCCCGGGCCGGCCGCGGATGTACGCGGTGCAGGCGGAGGGTTGCGCGCCCATCGTGAAGGCCTTCGCCGAGGACCGCGAGGACGCGCCGATGTGGGAGGACGCCCGCACGCTCGCCTACGGGATCCGCGTGCCCAAGGCCCTGGGCGATTTCCTCATCCTGCGCGCCCTGCGCGAGAGCCACGGCGCGGGGGTCACCGTGTCCGATCCCGAGATCATCCAGGGGGTCAAGGACGCCTGCGCGCACGAGGGCCTCTTCATGGCTCCCGAGGGAGGCGCCTGCGTGGCCGCGTTGCGCAAGCTCAAGGCCTCCGGGCACGTCAACGCCGACGACACGGTGGTCCTGTTCAACACCGGCACGGGCTTCAAGTACGTGGAGGCCATGGCCCCCCTGTGGTGAGCGCGCCCGGGCCGGCGACGCGCCGGCTGCACCGCGACGACCCGTACCTCCTGGAGTTCGACGCGCAGGTCCTGGCTCGCCGCGAGCACGAGGGCCGCCCGGCGGTGGTCCTGGACCGGACGGCGTTCTACGCGGAGAGCGGCGGCCAGCCCTGGGACACGGGGACGCTCGACGGCGTGCCCGTCGTCGCGGTGGTGGAGCAGGACGGTGACGTGCTCCACGTCCTCGGCGGTCCGCTGGAGTCGCGGGCGGTCCACGGCCGCGTGGACGCGGACCGGCGGCGCGACCACATGCAGCAGCACCACGGCCAGCACCTGCTCTCCCGCGCCTTCGTGGAGACGGCCTCGACCGCCACCGTGAGCTTCCACCTGGGGGCGGACGTCTCCACCATCGACCTGGACGCCGTGGTCTCGGAGGAAGCGGTGCGCAAGGCCGAGACGCTCTCCAACGAGATCGTCTGGAGCGGGCGCCCGGTCCGCTCGCGGCTGGTCTCGCGCCGCGAGGCGGAGGACCTGGGCGTCCATGCCGCGGACGAGGCGGGCGACGAGGTCCGGCTGGTGGAGGCCGAGGGCTTCGACCTCCAGGCCTGCGGCGGCACACATCCGGAGCGTACGTCCGAGGTCGGCGTGGTCCTGGTCCTGGGCCACGAGCGCTACAAGGCCGGCTCGCGCGTCCGGTTCGTGTGCGGGGCCCGCGCGGTGGCCGCCTTTCGGGCGCGCACCTCGGCGGTCGACCAGGTCGGCGCGCTCCTCTCGTCGCCGCTGGACGATCTCACCGCGAGCGTGGCGAGACTGCAGGAGAAACTCGCCGAGGCCACCCGCCGCGGCCGCGAGATGACGGACCGGGCGCTGCGCGCGGAGGCGGCGCGCCTGATCGCCGCCGCCGGATCCCCCGCTATCGTCACCGCGATCTACGATGCGTGGCCCGCCGACGACTTGCGCGCGCTGGCCCAGCACCTGGTGGCAGGCGGGACTTGCGTCGCGCTCCTGGCCAGCCGGGCCGAGAAGGTCCACCTGGTCTTCGCGCAGTCCGAAGGTCTCCCCCACGACATCCCAGGCCTTTTGCGTCAGGCCCTGGCCGAGATCGGCGGCCGCGGGGGCGGACGCGGCAACCTGGCCCAGGGCGGCAGCGACAGCGCCGCCGGCCTCGAGCCCGCCCTGGCCGGAGCCGAGCGCGCGGTGCGCGAGCGGTCCGCGGCCTGACCATGACCCGCAAGCACGTGCGTGTCGTCTTCACGGGCGGCACGATCTCCATGCGCATCGACCCTGACACCGGGGCCGCGGTGCCCGCCCTCACCGGCGAGGAGATCGTCTCCCGTGTGCACGGCCTGCGCAAGGAGGCGCGGCTCACGCTCGAGGACTACGCCCGCCTCCCCGGGCCGCACGTCACGCCCCATTGGATGTGGCAGCTCAAGGACCACGTGGGCCGGCTGCTGGCCGACGCCGAGGTGGACGCCGTGGTTCTCACCCACGGCACCGACACCCTGGAGGAGACGGCGTTCCTCTTCGACCTGACGCTGGACCAGGCGAAGCCCGTCGTGTTCTGCGGTGCCATGCGGACCGTCTCCGAGCCGGGCTGGGACGGCCCCGCCAACCTCATGTCCGCCGTAAGGACGGCCGTGCATCCCGAGTCCGCCGGGCGCGGCGTGCTCATCGCCGTCGGCGAGGAGGTCCACGCCGCCGCCGAGGCCACCAAGTGGCACACGCAGAGTCTCTCGTCCTTCCGCAGCGCGCATGGCCCGCTCGCCGTCGTGGACCGCGGCCAGATCGTATTCCACCGGCCGCCGTTCCGCCGGCCCTCGATCGGCGCCGCCCGGCTGGTGTCCGAGGTGGACCTGCACACCATGGCC
This sequence comes from Acidobacteriota bacterium, assembly GCA_036741815.1. Lineage (GTDB taxonomy): Bacteria > Acidobacteriota > Vicinamibacteria > Fen-336 > Fen-336 > DAINRN01. The sequence goes on along the minus strand of DAINRN010000399.1, from coordinate 700 downwards.
ACGGGGACGGACGACGCGCTCATCCGCGCGTCGATGGCGCGCGGCGCGCGCGGCCTGGTCCTCGAGGCCACCGGCTGCGGCAACGTCCCCCCTTCGGTCCTGCCCGGTTTGCGCGCGGCGCTGGCGGGCCGCATCCCGGTGGTCCTCGTCTCGCGGTGCGCCGAGGGGCGGGTCTCCCCCGCCTACGGATACGAAGGCGGGGGGCGCATGCTCCAGGAGATGGGCGTCGTGTTCGCCCAGGACCTGCCGGGCCCCAAGGCCCGCATCAAGCTGATGGTGGCGCTGGGGTTGACGTCCGAGCCCGCCGAGATCCGTCGGATCTTCGCCGACGGCGCCGCGGTCCATTAACAGGATTCCGCACCTCCTCCACAGCTTTTCGGGCTGCCTTTCAACAGTTTTTCCGCAGGACCTTCCACAGCCGTCTACGGCATTCGATAGATGAAGAAGACGCCCGCCCGGTCGTCGGGGCGGCGGCGGCGCAGCGCCGGATAGGGGTTCGGTCCCTTCGGCTCCACGACACCCAGCAGGAGGTTCGGGCTCACGGCCACGATGCCTTCGAACGGCTTCGCCGCCGGACGGCCGGGATAGAGATGGACCCCCGGCAGGTCTTGGGCGCGAAGCCCGAGGCGCTCGGGATCGTCGGACCCGTGATAGGCGAGCTGGATCTCGTCGATGCCACGCCGCTCCATCCACGCTTTCA
>DAINRN010000398.1:0-3994 GCA_036741815.1 Acidobacteriota bacterium | reverse complement strand
GCCGCGATCCTGCCCCCGCTCCTCGTGCAGCAGGGCGCGCTCGACAAGCCGCCCATCCACGACATCAGCACCGATACCGACGACCCGCCGCCATTCGTGGCCGTGACGCGGCTGCGCCAGGACGCCAAGAACCCCGTCGAGTACGGCGGGCCGGAGATCGCGGCCCAGCAGCGCAAGGCGTACCCCGACATCGCGCCGGCGTCGCTCTCGCTGCCGCCCGACCAGGCCTTCGCGCTCGCGGAAGAGGCCGTGCGGGCGCAGGGCTGGGAGATCGTGGCCGCCGTTCCCGCCGAGGGCCGCATCGAGGCCACCGACACCACGCCGTGGTTCGGCTTCAAGGACGACGTGGTGATCCGCGTCCGCGCGCAGGGGACGGGCAGCCGCGTCGACGTGCGCTCGCTGAGCCGCGTGGGGCGCGGCGACGTGGGCACGAACGCGCGGCGGATCCGCGAGTTCCTGAAGGCCCTGCGCTGACGGGCGGACCTATACTGTGATTCGTGCCGCCATTCGACCCCAGCTCCGCCGCGCTGCACGACGGCATCTACGGCCTGCCCTTCACCCCCGAGGAGGCGCGCGTCGTCCTCGTCCCCGTGCCGTGGGAGGCCACCGTCTCCTACGGAGCGGGCACCGCCGACGGCCCCGCGGCCATCCTCAAGGCCAGCCGGCAGGTGGACCTGCTCGATCGCGAGACCGGCCGGCCCTACGAGGCGGGGATCGCCATGCTCGACATCCCCTCGGAGGTCCGGCGCTGGAGCGACGAGGCGCGCGCCGGGGCGGCGCCCGTGATCGAGGCGGGCGGACCGGGCGACGACCCCGCGCTCCGCAAGGCGGTGGCCGCCGTGGACGCGCTGGGCGACCGGATGAACGCCTGGGTCTACGACCAGGTCAAGCGCCGCCTCGACGACGGCAAGCTGGTGGGGGTCGTGGGCGGCGACCACTCCGTGCCCTTCGGCGCCATTCGCGCCGTGGCCGAGCGGCATCCCGGCCTGGGCATCCTCCACTTCGACGCCCACGCGGACCTGCGCCGCGCCTACGAGGGGTTCCGGTGGTCGCACGCCTCGATCATGCGCAACGTGCTGGAGCTGGCGGGCGTCGCGCGGATCGTTCAGGTGGGGATCCGCGACTACTCCGACGAGGAGGAGGCGGCGATCCGCGCCAACCCCGACCGCATCCGCGCCCACTTCGACGCCGACCTGCGCCGCGCCCTCTTCGACGGCGAGTCCTTCTCGCGCATCGCGGGCCGGGTGGTGGCGGACCTGCCGCGCCAGGTCTACGTGTCGTTCGACATCGACGGCCTGGACCCCGCGCTCTGCCCCCACACGGGGACGCCTGTCCTCGGCGGGCTCTCCTTCGCCGAGGTCTCGGCCCTGCTGCGCACGGTGGTCGACAGCGGCCGCCGCATCGTGGGGTTCGACCTCAACGAGGTCGCGCCCGACCCCGAGGGCCGCTCGGAGTGGGACGGCAACGTGGGCGCGCGCGTTCTTTACAAGGAGATCGGCTTCGCGCTCTTGTCGCAACGCGGCGGTTAGCGGGAAGACGGGATCACCCGTCTCGCCGCGAGTGGTGATGCCCGGAGCGCGGATCTAATCTGAGGTTCCGCGCGGAGGGCACACCCGAGCGGCGGGACCGGTGATCACTTCTTCGGCTTCAGCGAGGCCATCAGCTCCTTGGCCTTGGCGCGGTCGAGGTGGGCGAGGCCCGCGAACTCCTGCCCGGAGAAGAGCGCCTCGGCGCCGTCGATGGTGACGAGGTCCCCGGTCACGTAGGGGCTCGCGTCGCTCATCAGGTAGGCGACGAGGTTGGTCAGCTCCCCGTGCTCGCCGAAGCGGCGCGAGGGGATGCGGCGCCGCGCCTGCTCCTCCATCTGCGACCCGGGCAGGAGCCGGCTGAACGCGCCCTCGGTGGGGAAGGGGCCGGGAGCGATCGCGTTCAGGCGGATGCCGTAGGTGGCCCACTCCACCGCCAGCGACCGGGTCAGGGCCAGGACCCCCGCCTTGGCCACGGCCGAGGGGAGCACGAACGCGGATCCGGTCTCCGCGTAGTTCGTCACGATGGAGAGGACCTCGCCTCCCTGCTTGCGCTCGATGAGGCGGCGGCCGACCTCCCGCGTGCAGTGGAAGCTCCCGTAGAGCACGATCTGCACGACGGAGTTGAAGGCGTTGGGCGAGAGGTCCTCCGAGGCCGCCAGGAAGTTCCCCGCCGCGTTGTTCACGAGCTGGTTGACCGGGCCCAGCTCGCGCTCCACGCCGTCCACGGCGGTCCGGACCGCTTCCGGGTCGCGGATGTCGCACGGCACCGCGGCCGCCCGGCCCCCGGCGTCGCGGATGGTCCGCGCCGTCTCCTCGAGCGGCGCCGGGCGGCGGCCCAGGACGGCTACCGACGCGCCGAGGCCGGCCATCCGGACGGCCATCGACCGGCCGAGACCGGTGCCGCCGCCCGTGATGATCGTCGTTTTGCCCGCGAGCAGGTCCGGACGAAATGGATCCAATGCATCTCCTCGCGCGCCTTTAGCATAAGCCCCTCGCGCGGACCTGTGTCACACTTTCCTCAGATGGTTCCCGTCATTTCGGCCCGCGCCTCGGGCTCGTCCTCGCGTCGGGTATGGGTCCTGGCCACCCTGGCGGCGGCTTCCGCGCTCTTCCTCGCCCTCGACCCCCGCGTGCTCGGAGACGACGCGTGGCGCGTCGCGCGCTGGGGCCTCTTCGCCATCTCCGCCTCCTCGTCCGACGAGGCCCTCGAGGCCATACGCCGCGACCACCCGAACGTGCTGCTGAGCGACATCGAGATGCCGGGCGAGGAGGGCCAATCGCTCATCCGGAAGGTGCGGGCCCTGCCCGCGGACCACGGCGGGGACATACCGGCCGCGGCGCTGACCGCCCACGCGCGAGGCGAGGACCGCCAGAAGGCGCTCCTGGCCGGCTTCCAGGTCCACGTGTCGAAGCCGGTGCCGCCGGAGGAGCTGACGGCGGTGATCGCGGAGCTGGCGGGCCGGCGCGAGCTGGGGCCTACCGCTTGACGCGCAGGCCGCGCGCGAGCAGCGCGGCCGCGATCTTCTCCCGCTGATCGCCCTGCAGCTCCACCTCGCCGCCCTTGGCGGTGCCGCCGGCGCCGCAAGCGGCGCGCAGCTCGCGGGCCAGCAGGGCGACCTGCGCCGGCGTGCCCGGCAGGCCGGCCACCACCGTCACTACCCGTCCCGAAGCGCGGCGCTCCAGCCGTAGACGGACCGGATGACCGCGCCCGGGCCCTGGCTGCGCGGGCGGCTCGGGCGGATCGGGCCGCTCCACCGCGGCAGCTTCGCCGCCGGTGGAGTAGACGAGGCGGGTCTCGGCGTTTCGCGCCACATCGGGCGGGCGTGTCCCGCCGCGCGGGCGTCCTGAGGCCATCGGCCCTTCTACCACGCCGGGCCCGTATGCTAAAATTCCACGTTCGGGGGGAGCAGTCATGGCCAACAAGGGACGCGCCACTTTCGCCAAGAGACAGAAGGAGATCGCGCGCCAGGAGCGCGCCCGGGAGAAGGCCGCCAAGCGCGTGGAGCGGAAGGAAACCAAGGGCAAGGTGGAACGGACCGCCGCCGAGGTGGACCCGGACATCGCGGGGATCGTGCCCGGCCCGCAGCCCCTGCCCTACGACCTGCTGGACGAGGAGGAGCGGAAGCCGTAGCGTCCGCTCACTCCGTCAGCACCACCACTCCTTCCGTACCCAGGTAGATCGTGTGCTCGGCCTGGGCTACCCGCCGGCCCGTGGTCTCGGCCAGCGGCGCGTAGGCGGCCAGGCGGCCCTGGCCGAGCATCGCGGCCAGCCCGCGCTCCACGACCGCTCGGGGCAGGTGGGAGAGCTGGCGCCGGGCGAAGGGCAGGCCCCGGAAGGCCTCGATCGCGGCCATCAGGGCGGGATCGACGTCGGCGCCTGGGGCCAGGCCCGCCTTTTCGGGCGCGAGGCGGAAGACCTCCGCGACGCCCTGCTCGCGGACCATGCCCGCGCCGTCGGTGGCGAA
>DAINRN010000397.1:0-3995 GCA_036741815.1 Acidobacteriota bacterium | reverse complement strand
AACAACGGACCGGCGAGCGAGCAGACGGTCCTGGAATGCGCCGCCACCCACGGCATCGGCGTGCTCGTGAACCGGCCCCTGAACGCCATGGCGGGCGAGGGCATGGTGCGCCTGGCCGACGTCCCGGCCGAGGAGATCGACGAGACGCCGCTCGACGGGCAGCTCGCGGTCCTGGCTGCGCTGGAGGCGGAGTACCGCCGCGAGATCGCGGCCCGGCTGCAGGTCCCCGAGGGGACGACCCCGCCGCAGGAGTTCTTCCGCTGGAGCGTCGACCTGCAGGGCGCCGCCGCCCACGTCCGCGGCCTCGAGCACTGGGCCCAGATCGAGGCGCAACGCATCCTGCCTCGCCTGATGCAGGCGGTCCAGGCCCTCGATCAGGCCCTCAGCGGTCCGCTGGCCGAGCAGTGGCGTGACTGGCGGGGGCGATACCTGCCCGAGCTGCGCAAGACGCTGGCCACGGTGCGCGCCCGCGCCGCCGCCCAGAGCCGGGCCGTCGTGGACAACGTCTCGGCCGTCCTCGACCCGTTGCTCCCGCCGGAACGCCGCGCGGAGACGCTCTCGCGCAAGGCCCTCTGGGTCGCGGCCAGCACGCCGGGTGTCAGCTCCGTCCTCATCGGGATGCGGGCCCCCGCCTACGTGGACGACGCCCGGGGGATCCTCTCGTGGCCGCCGCTTCCCGACACGCGGCGCGTGTACGAAGCGATGCGGGACGTCGCGCTGCCCGGGGCATGAGCGCCGACGCGGGCACGCCCCTCCTGTCCTGCGTGGAGGTCGAGCCGCGAGGCGAGCCGCGCGGGTCCGTCGTCTGGCTCCACGGCCTGGGCGCCGACGGCCACGACTTCGAGCCCGTGGTCCCCCTCCTCGACCTGCCCGACGTCCGCTTCGTCTTTCCCAATGCCCCCGCGCGTCCGGTGACGATCAACGGCGGCATGGTCATGCCCGCCTGGTATGACATCGTCTCTCTCGGCGGCCCCGGCCCCGGGGAGCGCGCCCCGGAGGTGCGGCAGTCTGCCCGGCTCATCGAAGCGCAGCTCGAGCGCGAGGAGAAGCGCGGCATTCCTTCATCGCGCATGGTCCTGGCCGGCTTCAGCCAGGGCGCGGCCATGGCCCTTTGCGTGGGCACCCGATACCCAAGGCCGCTGCTGGGGATCATGGTCCTGAGCGGTTACGAGGTCCTGGCCGACACGCGGGAGGCGGAGGCGAGCCCTGCCAACCGCGCCACCCCGATGTTGTTCTGCCACGGGACCTACGATCCGCTGGTCGCGATCCAGCGCGGGCGGCAGGCGCATCGTGCGCACCAGAGCGCAGAGCGCCAGGCGGAGTGGCACGAGTTCCCTATCGCCCACGAGGTCTCGCCGGACGAGATCGCGGTGATCGCCGGCTGGCTCAACGCGCGCTTCCAGGCCGTCTAGGCATCGAGGCCGATCCATGAAGAACTTCTACCTCGCGCTGTTCGTCGCGGGCTGCGTCCTGCCGCTCTGGCAGTTCGTGCCCTGGGTCATCGCGCATGGCGTGGACCCGGCTTTGTTCCTGCGCCAGCTGTTCGCGAACCGGATCAGCGGCTTCTTCGGCCTGGACGTGATCGTGTCTGCGGTCGTCCTGCTCGCCTGGATCTGGGACGAGCGGAAGCGGCGCGGCCTGAAGCGGGCCTGGGCGCCGGCCCTGGCCACGGTGCTCGTCGGGGTTTCCGCCGGCCTGCCCCTGTTACTCTTCATGCGCGCGGAGGAGGGTCGACCATGAGCAACGCTCCCGCCGTGGCCCTGGCGCAGATCGGACAGATAGCCGTCCCCGTGACCGACATCGACCGCGCGGTCGCGTTCTACCGCGATGTCCTGGGGATGCGGTTCCTCTTCCAGGCCCCGCCGGCCCTGGCTTTCTTCGACTGTGCGGGCGTGCGGCTGATGCTGGACGGCCCGGCCCGGGCCCAGGCCGGGTAGGGGTCGGTCATCTACTACAAGGTCGCCGACATACACGCCACCTTCGAAGCGCTGTCCGCGCGGGGCGTGACGGTGGAAGCGAAGCCCCACCTGATCGCGAAGATGCCCGACCACGACCTGTGGATGGCCTTCTTCCGGGACCCCGACCGCAACGCGTTCGCGCTGATGGCCGAGGTCCGGCCCTGACCTACTCCAGCGGCGGCTCCCAGCGCTCCTGCGGGCCCGCTTGCAGGTTCGGGTGGCTCATGAGGATCCGCGCGCAGGTGTTCCACCGCAGGGTGGCGTCGTCGTTGCCCGGCGGCCGCAAGGCCTCCGCCTTCTCGTACCAGCTCATCGCCTCGCGCAGCCCGTCGTAGGCGACGTAGCCCGAGCCGGGGCCGCCGTGCTTCATCAGCGCCTTGGCGCGCCGCTCGCAGATGATCCCGGCGTAATAGGCCTGCTCGTAGTCGCCGCGCAGCCGCGAGAGCACCTCGCGGGCCTGATGGACTTCCAGGCCGTGCTCGAACTGGTCGGTGAGGGCCAGGAGCAGCGTGATGAGGGCCTTCTGGTTGTCGGGCTCCACGCGCAGCACGTCCATGCAGATGCTCTCCGCCTCCCCGGGCTCGTTCAGGAACCGGTAGCGCTCCGCCCGCTCGAGGGCCTTGGGCACCGCCACACTGGTCAGGAGCTTCAGCTCGAACATTGGTCCCTCCTCAGCGCAGGGTCAGCAGCGTGTACCCGGCGGTCACGGATCCGATGAACGCGGTGCCGTAGCAAAGGACGGCGATGAGCGCGGTCAGGTGCTTCAGCTGCAGGCCGTCGTAGAGGGTGTACCGGAAGCGATGCGCCCAGTGGAAGAGCGGCAGGGAAACGAGGACGAAGAGGTAGAGACGCGTCAGCGGATGGACGGCCAGGCCGTGCAGCGCGCCGTAGCCGGGGTCGCTCACCCAGCCCATCGGGATCGCGAGCCCGGTCAGGAAGAAGTGCACAGGATAGAGGAGGGCGGCCACGGTGCCGCCCGCGCTGAACAGCGTCCACAGGAACGGGGTCAGGGGCCGCGCCACGGTCAGCTCCGCAGCATGAGGAAGGCCACGACGGCGGAGAGGACCACCCACGCCGCGTAGTTCGATCCGCTGATGGCCACGTCCGGCACGCGCTTCCCGCGCACCCGGACCACCATGGCCGTGGGGGCGAGGTTGAACCAGGTGATGGCGTGGAAGAGGACGAAGAGGAAGGCGAGCACGCCCAGGACGAGGACCCCCGGCGAGCCGAGGGTGGCCGTGAACCGGGCGTAGGCCTCGGGCCCGCCGGCCAGGGCCCGGATCTGCGCGATCAACACCACGGCGAAGAAGGCCACGGCCACGGCGCTCAGCTCGCGCAGCACGAAGCCCGTGTACGACCCGCTCTCCAGCCACCACCAGACGGAGACGCGTTTCCGGTACCACTTCGGGTGATACGGCGTGTAGTGGGCGCCGGCGCTCATCGGTTACCCAGCGGGAGCAGCGTCTTGAACCAGTGGGCGGCGCTCACCAGCTTGTACTGCTGGATGGCCCCCGCGGGGTCCACGTGCTTGGGGCAGGCCTTGGTGCATTCCCCCACGAACGTGCACTCCCACATGCCGTCCTTGTGGGACAGGACCTCCAGCCGCTCCCGCGCCCCCTGGTCGCGCGAGTCCATGTTGTACCGCTGGGCCAGGGCGATGGCCGCGGGCCCCACGAAGCTGGGCTCCAGGCCGTAGATGGGGCAGGCGGAGTAGCACAGCAGGCAGTTGATGCACATGCTGAACTGCTTGTAGGCGTCGAGCTGGTCCGGGGTCTGGAGGTACTCGCCCTCGGCCACCGGCTTCTCCTGCTCGCGCACGATCCACGGCTTCACCTTCTTCAGCTTCTTCATGAAGTCGGTGATGTCCACCACCAGGTCGCGGATGATGGGGAAGAAGCGCAGGGGCTCCACGCGTATGGGGCCCCGCCCCTGGTCGGAGAGGAAGGCGGCGCAGGTCAGCTTGGGCTCGCCGTTCACCATCATGCCGCAGCTCCCGCACACTCCCATCCGGCAGGACCAGCGGAAGGACAGCGAGCC
>DAINRN010000396.1:0-4004 GCA_036741815.1 Acidobacteriota bacterium | reverse complement strand
GGCGGCGGCGGCCGCCACCGCCCCGCCCACGCCGTCCGGCAGCAGGCGCGCGACCGCGAAGAGGCAGACGAGCGCGCCCGCGAGGTAGACGAACATCTGGATGGTGTCCGTCCAGATCGTCGCCGCCACCCCGCCCTCCTCGGTGTAGAGGATCATCGCCACGCCCAGGACGGCGATGGCGATCCATTCGAGGTCCGGCCTTCCCGCGGCCACGGCCAGGACCAGGGCCGCGGCGTGGAGGCGGATGCCGTCGGCCAGGGTGCGGTAGAGGAGGAAGATGCCCGCCGAGGCCGCGCGCACGGCGCCCCCGAAGCGCCGCTGCAGCAGCTCGTAGGAGGTGTACATCCGGCCGCGGAAATACGCGGGCAGGAAGAGGACGGCGATGGCGATGCGGCCGATGATGTAGCCGAAGACGAGCTGCAGGAAGGTCCAGTCGCCGTTGTAGGCGGTGCCCGGCGCCCCGATGAAGGTAAGGGTGCTCGTCTCCGTGGCCACCACGCACGCGGCGATGGCCCACCAGGGCACGGTGCGGCCGGCGAGGAAGTAGTCCTCGACGGAGCGGCGCCTCCGTCCCAGCCAGGTCCCGAAGGCCGTGACGGCCGCGACGTAGGCGAGGAGCACGGCGACGGCGGTCAGCGGCAGGCGCATGCCGGCCACGGCGAGGCGGGCGCCCGCGGTCCGGCGCGGGACCGCCGCGGCATCAGCGGGCCGTCATCTTGTTCGTCACGACCTGGAGCGCGGAGGTGAGGCGCGCGATCTTGCGGTTGCGGGCCTGCTGGGCGAGCGCGTCGTCCTGCGGCGGGACGACCGCCCGCGCGTCACGCTGCAGCTTCTCCAGCTCCACTCGCAGGAGACTCAGCTCGCCGGGGAGGAACCCGCGGAGCGTGTTCGTGCTGAGGAGGATGTAACCCTCGGCGATCTGGTTGGCCATGGCGGGGGCGCTCCCGCCCATGAAGTTCGCCATCGTGGACGGGCATTATAACCATGGCCTCGGTATCCGACCGACGGCGCGGCGGCGATTTTCGGAGCGGGACCGTGGCATGCGCCTTGCAACCTTCGGAGCAAGGCCGGGCGGCCGTGGATGCGCCGGGGGGAGGAACAGGGGTCATGGCCGATACGGGTGCAACCGCGACACGCTTGCCGTGGTTGTCGGCCACCGATAGAGTGGACGGGGCCATGCGTCCGCTCGCGCTCCACCTCCTGCGCCGCGCGGCGCTCTATGCGCTCCTCGCGGCGATCCTCCTGCTGTTCGTGCCGCGCCTCCTGATGGAGTTCGGGGTCCTCGGAGAAGACGCAGCCGTGGCCGTGGAGCGGGCCCGGCGCGCGGTCGAGGCGGCCCGGGCATACGGGGCGACGGCGCAGCTGACGGCCATGCGCGACGCGGAGCGGCAGCTTGAAGCCGCGCGCGACCTGGTGCGCCAGGGCCAGAAGCGCGAGGCCCGCCGGACCGCCGCGGCGGCCGCCGCGAATGCCGTCGAGGCCCAGCGCGCCGCGCTGGTGACCAAACAGGAGGAGCAGCGCCGGGCCGAGGCCATAGTGGACGACGTGGAAAAGCGGCTGGACGACCTGGAGAAGTCCTACGGTGTGGTCGCGGCGGACCTCGACAAGGCGACGGTGGCCCCTCTATTCAGCATGATGAAGGCGGCGCGGGCGGCGGGGGGCGGCCTCACCCTGGCCTACGAGCAGGGGGACTACGCCAAGGTGCTGCAGGACGAGCCGGCGGCCATCGGCGTCATCGAGTCCACGCGCAGCACGCTCCAGTCTAGAAAGCGTTAGGCCGAAGCCGACGCCGCGCTCGCCAGAGCCGCCGCGCGGCGTCGCCCCGGAGCGCGGATCTAATCTGAGGTTCCGCGTGGAGGGGCGCACCCGAGCGGCGGCGTCCCCGCGAGCGCGGCGAGCTGCGGCCGGCGCCTACTTGATGCAGACGGCGCGGACCTGCTTGAAGTCCGTGACGCCCTTGATGACCTTCTGGATCCCGTCCTGCAGCAGCGTGGTCATCCCGTCGCGCAGCGCTTGCTTGCGCAGCTCCTCGATGGGCGTGCGCTTCTGGATCATCCGCTTGATCTCTTCCGTGGCCACCAGCAGCTCGTGGATACCCATGCGGCCCTTGTAGCCGGTGCCGCCGCACTTCGGGCAGCCCTTGGGCCGGTAGAGCTTGAAGTCGGGGGAGTAGCGGATGCCCAGCGTGTCCCAGTGGTCGAGGCCGTACTCCTGCATCAGCTCCGCGAACTCCTCCTGGCTGGGGACGTACTCCTCCTTGCAGTCCTTGCACAGCGTCCGCACCAGCCGCTGGGCCATGATGCCCAGCAGCGCGTCCGCGAAGTTGAAGGGGTCGATCTCCATGTCCAGCAGGCGGGTGATGGTCTCGGGGGCCGAGTTCGTGTGCAGGGTGGAGAAGACGAGGTGGCCCGTGAGCGAGGCCTCGATGCCGGTGGCCGCCGTCTCGTGGTCGCGCATCTCGCCGACCATGATCACGTCGGGGTCGGCGCGCAGGAACGAGCGCATCGCCGCGGCGAAGGTGAAGTCGATCTTGGGGTGGACCTGCACCTGCCGCAGCCCGGGCTGCGTGATCTCGACCGGGTCCTCGGCGGTCCAGATCTTCATGTCCTCGGTGTTGATGAAGCCGAGCGCCGAGTGCAGCGTCGTGGTCTTGCCCGAGCCGGTCGGGCCGACCACGAGTGCGATCCCGTAGGGCTTCTGCAGCAGGGTCTTGAACTCGGTGATGTTGCGCTCCGAGAAGCCCATCTTCTCCAGCGGCAGGGGCTTGGACGCGGCCAGGATGCGCATCACGATGTCTTCGTTGCCGCCGGAGGTGGGGATGGTGGCCACGCGCAGCTCGATCGTGCCCATCGGCCCGCGGAAGCGGATCTTGCCGTCCTGCGGCTTCCTCTTCTCCGCGATGTCGAGCTTCGACATGATCTTGAAGCGCTGGACGACCGCGTTGCGGTGGGCGGCCGGGACCTCGAGGTACTTCACGCAGTCGCCGTCGATGCGGAGCCGGATCTGGGTGGGGGAGTTCCTGCCGTAGGGCTCCACGTGGATGTCCGAGGCCCCACGGTTGTAGGCGTCGATGATGATCTGGTTGCAGAGCTTGACGATCCCGCTGTCCGTCTCGTCCAGCTCCGGCGGGGCGTTGGGGTCGGCCGCCTCCTCGACCTCCTCCTCCTCGCCGCTGCCCAGCTCCATGATGATGCGGCCCAGGTCCGCCTCCTCGGCGGTGGCGGCGGTGATCCCATAGCTGCGGTTGATGTAGTCGATGATGTCGGGGCGGAGCCCCACGAAGAAGTCGGTGCGGGGGGCCAGGTTCATGGCCTTGATGGAGTCCAGCTTGGTGAGGTCGTAGGGGTCCTCCACGGCCACCTGCAGCGTGCCTTCCCGCTTCTCGATGGGCGCGCACATGTTCTTCTTCAGGACCTCGGGGGTGACGCGCAGCTTGAGGTCCTCGGGCAGTGTGCGGCCGGCCGGGTCCCAGAACTGGCAGTTGTAGAACTGCGCGAGGGCCTTGCCGATCTCCTCCTTGGGAACCTTCAGGTCCTCCATGAGGACGTTGGCCACGTCGATCTGGTTCACGCGGGCGTTGCTGATCGCGTTCTCGATGTCCTTCTCCGAGACCAGGCCCTTGTCCACCAGGTGGCCGTACTTCGACGGCTTGTTGCTGCGGGCCGCGCGGTGCTGGTTGTAGAAGGCGATGCCGAAGATCTTGGACAGCTCCTCCGCGGCCTCCTCGTCCTTGGGGGTGAAGGCGCCGCCCCCGCGCTTGTTGATGAGCTGGAGCACGCCCAGCAGGTACTTCTCGAAGAGGATGGCGGTGGCCAGGACTTGCTGCGTCCGGAAGCCCGAGGCCTTGTCCCAGCGCGAATCGAACTTGAGGTTGGGATGAAGACGGACCAGCTCGCCGGGATCGTAGGCGTTCTTGATGTTGGCGGTCTTGCGCGAGAGGGCGGTGAAGCCGGCGATGGACCCGAAGGTCTTGGGGACGCGGATCTCCTTGACCTCCTGGCCGG
>DAINRN010000395.1:0-4011 GCA_036741815.1 Acidobacteriota bacterium | reverse complement strand
CCGCGCGCGCCGCGATCTCCTGGATGCGAGAGGCCTCCTCGCGCTTGACGTACGATCCGGTCGGGTTGTTCGGGTTGACGACCACGACGGCGCGGGTGCGATCCGTGGCGGCGTGGTCCAGGGCCGCCAGGTCCACGTGCCATTCGCCGTCGTAGCGCAGCGGGTAGGGCTCGACCGCCACCGATTCCAGCCCGGCCAGGTACTCGAAGAGCGGGTAGCTCGGCCGCGGGACGAGCACGGTGTCGCCGGGATCGCAGAGCAGCTTGAAGAGGAAGCCGTAGGCCTCGCTGCTGCTCGCGGTGAGGAGGACGTGGTCCGCCTCCATCGTGATCCCGCGGCGCCGATAGTCCGCGGCCACCGCCTCCCGCGCGCGGCGCAGGCCGAGGGGCGCGGGCTCGTAGACGAGGGCCGAGGGGTCGGACAGCGGGGCCAACAGATCGGGCGGATACGGGATTCCCGCTTGCGTGGGGTTCGATTGGGTCAGGTCGATGAGCGGCGCGCCCGCGGCCCGCCGGGCCGCCGCCAGCGAGGCGAGGCGGTTCGCGGTCAAGTCCCACCGCGTGCGCGCCGAGAACATGGGCCGATGCTACCCCGGGCCGCCGTTCTTGACTTCGCAGCGGTGTGACCCTAACGTTCCCGGATGACCCGAGCCGCCCTCGTCGTGATCGCTCTGGCTGCGGCGTCCCTTGCCTGCTCGGGCGGACGCGGCGCGGCCTCTTCCCCGGCCCCCGCGGCGTCTGCGGCCCCCGCGGCCGCCGCCTCCCCGGTCCCCAGCGCGGCCCCCGGGGCTCCCCCTGAGATCGATCGGGTGACGCCGCTGCCGAACCCGCTGCCGGAGGTGGCCGCACGCGTGAACGGGCAGCCCATTCCCTTGCGGACCGTGCGCCTGATCGTGAGCCAGTCCGCTCCGCAGGCGGGGAGGGGCGCCGGCGCCGAGGACCCCTACATGTACCGCCAGGCAATGCAGCAGAGCATCGTCCGCGAGCTGCTGTTCCAGGAGGCCGTGAAGCGCAAGATCAAGGCGGACGACGCGCGCGTGGAGCAGACGTACAACGAGGCGCGGGTGCAATTCAAGGACGACAAGGCCTGGGCGGCCATGCTGAAGCAGCAGGGCCTGGATCCCCAGTCCTTCCGGAACGAGCTGCGCGTCCATCACACCATCCAGGCCCTCCTGTCCCAGGTGGCGTCGGAGGCCCCCGCGCCGGCCACGGACCAGGAGGCGCAGGCCTTCTACGAGTCCCACCCCGCGGTCTTCGACACGGGCGAGCGGGTGAAGGCCAGCCACATCCTGGTGCGGGTGCCGGAGGGCACCGCGGGCCCGCGCAAGGAAGAGCTGCGCAAGAAGGCCGAGGGCATCCTGTCGCGCGTGCGCGCGCGCGAGGACTTCGCCACGCTGGCGAAGGAGTCCTCCGAGGACCCCGGCAGCGCGCAGAGCGGCGGCGACCTCGGCGCCTTCGGCCGCGGGCAGATGGTGCCGCCGTTCGAGCAGGCTGCCTTCGCCCTCAAGCCGGGCGAGGTCTCCGGCGTCGTGGAGACGCCCTTCGGCTTCCACATCATCAAGGTCTCGGAGCGGATCCCTGCGCGCAGGCTGGCCTTCCCGGAGGTCAAGGAACGGCTGAAGATGGAGATGGCCCAGCAGAAGCGCCAGCAGGCGCAGCAGTCCTACCTCAACTCCCTCCGCGCGAAGGCGAAGATCGAGACGTTCCTGTAAGGCGGCCGGTGATCGGCCTAGTGTCCCGTAGCGGCGCGGGACGGCGGCGCCTCCGCGAACACCCGGACGGTAGCCAAGCTCCAAGGCCCGCCCGCCCCGCGCTCGATGCGCAGCCCATACAGCAGACGCGGCGGCGCCAGAACGTAGATCTGACCGTGGGGCGCGCCGGCTCGCTGCTTGGTGGGCCGATTAGGACGGATGCCAACCGCCGGGCTCACGCTCCAACTCACGCCATCGGCTCCCTGAAGGGATAAGCCCTGCGGCCAAGCATCGGGTTCCGTGCCCACCTCGACCTCTACGCGTTCCACGACGAGAGGTTGGTCCCAGAGTGCCTCGACCCAACCCGGGCCCGGGGGAGCCTTCCAGACGGATTCGGGATCTCTGTCCCATGCCGCACCGACGAGATCTTCGTTGTGACTGGCGCGGAGGCGCGTCGGTTCAACGAGCGATGTGCTTCGCCGGGCGAGAGGACGCAGGACGTGAAGCGCAAGACCAGCATCCCGCTCTTCGGATTCGAAGGAGGAAACCGTGGTGAAACCCGGCCAGTTGTCCACGTCGCGCCGGGTCGTCACCAGAAGGTCGTACTGGCTCATGACCTCCGGCCCTTCAGGCACCAGCTCCCCGTACGAACGGACCGTACGGACCTCGAAACGTGCGGGATCCAGCGCGAAGCGATCAAGCGAGACCGCGACCAGCGCCGGGCCGCTCACATGGCTCTCGATCCAGTGGGCAGCTTGCTCGACGGCCGGTGTTCGCAGGTAGCGGGAGACGAGACGCGCGGACGCCGCCGCCGGGGATGCGAGGGCGGCGGCGGCCAGCACGGCGAGCACGAGGCGCCGGCCGCGCCGCGCGGGCCACCGGTCGGCCACGCCCCGCCAGCCCGCGGCCGCCAGCACGGGCGTCACCGCCGCCACGGGAACGAGGTGGCGCGGGAAGACCAGGTTGGCCGGGACCAGCGCCACCGTCGCCGCGACCACCACGGCCCAGAGCGGGAGAAGGACGCGGCGGTCCCGGAAAAGGAAGATTGATCCCAGCGCCAGGGCGCACGCCACCGGCCCCAGTGCGCCCGCCACGATCAAGAGCGGCGCCGCCGTCGCAGAGGCGTCACCCTGCGCGAACCGGTTCGCGGCGGCATCCCGCCCGTAGTACGACTGGAAGGCCCAGGTCAGCTCGGCGCCCTGGTGGCGCAGCTGCAGCAGCGCGAACGGAGCGCAGGCGGCGAAGGCGGCGGCGGCGGCCAGGGCCGCGCGCCAGGACCCCCGCACGCGGCGCCGCGCCAGGCGATCGGCCAGGATGGCCGGCGCGATGAGAAGGCCGGTGTACTTCACGGCGGTGGCCACGCCCAACAGGGCGCCCGCCACCGCCTCGTCCCGGTGGTCGCCGCGGCGGGCCAGGACGAGCAGCGCCGCCAGCATGGCGGTGCCCACCACCACGTCGGGAGTCACGTAGTGCGCGGAGCGGACCTCGAGCGGCGAGACGGCGAGGAGCGCCGCGGCCAGCAGGCCGCCGCCGGGTCCGGCGAGACGCCGCGCCAGGCCGTAGGCCAGGCCCACGCTGAGCACGCCGAAAGCGGCGACCAGGCCTCGCGCCGCCGCCGCCGCGCCGGTCTCGCCGCCCAGCCACAGGCCGAGGGCCACGGGGATGGCGACGAGGTGGTTGAAGAAGCCCGCGTAGCCCGTGTAGACGGTCGGGTCCAGGCTTCCCGTCCGCCACATGCGCAGCACCGGGTCGACGAAGATCGTCCGCTCGTCGTACTCGGGCCCAACGCGGTACAGGTGATGCGTGATCCCCGCAAAGCGGAGCGCCGCCGCGGCGAGGAGCACGCCCAGGAGCGCGAGGCGATCGGTGGGCCGCCAGGCCTGCTCCTGCATCGCGCGGCAGTATAGCCGCCGCGCGCGGGCGCGCGTCCCGGGCGCGTGGACAGCGTGGAGCGCGTTCTGTAGAGTCCGGCGCGAGATGCCTACGCCCGCCAGCAGGGAGCACGAGCGCCTGGACGGCCTCCACGGCCCCGTGGCCGCCTGGCGCCGGTGGGGCCCGTACGTCGCGGAGCGGTCCTGGGGGACGGTCCGCGAGGACTACAGCCCCGACGGCAGCGCCTGGGACTACTTCCCGCACGACCTCGCGCGCAGCAAGGCCTACCGCTGGGGCGAGGACGGCCTGGCGGGGATCTGCGACCGCTACCAGCTCCTGGTCTTCGCCCTCGCCGTGTGGAACGAGCGCGACCCCATCCTCAAGGAGAGGCTGTTCGGGCTCGTACCGGCGGAAGGGAATCACGGCGAGGACGTGAAGGAGTACTACTT
>DAINRN010000394.1:0-4026 GCA_036741815.1 Acidobacteriota bacterium | reverse complement strand
CGCTCGACTCGTTCGCGGGCAAGACGTACGTCAGCGTGGTCGGGTTCATGTTCACGAAGACGGTGGTCAAGGGGATCGCGGTCCCGTTCCATCGTGATTTCGAGGAGGTCAACCTTCGCTTCTACGTGAAGCGCCGGCCTTCCGGTGGGCACGCCGACGGCCGGGACGACCGCCGCGGGGTGGTCTTCGTGAAGGAGCTCGTCCCCCGCTTCGCGATCGCCTGGGTGGCGCGGGTCGTCTACCGGGAGAACTACGTGTCGCTTCCCATGCGACACCGGTTCCACCAGGACGGCACCGTCGAGTACGGCTTCCGGGTGGGCCAGCGCTGGGCCGCCGTATCGGTCGCACCCGACGGCGATCCTCGGCCGACGACGCCGGGCTCGCTTGCGGAGTTCATCGCCGAGCACTACTGGGGCTACGCCGCGCAGAGCGACGGCGGCACCAAGGAGTACCAGGTGGAGCATCCCCCCTGGCGGGTCCAGTCCGCCGGTGACGCCCGCCTCGATTGCGACGTGGCCGCCCTGTACGGCCCCGAGTTTGCGGGCGCGCTCTCGGCCCGCCCCCGCTCGGCCTTCCTGGCCGAGGGCTCGGCCGTCACCGTGCACACCGGCATCCGCATCGCGCTATAGAATCAACCGGTGCGAGCAGCCTTTCTCTTGGCAGCCGTGACCGCCGTCTCCTTGACCGCCTGCGGAGGGAGCGAGAGCCCCAGCGGTCCGGAGCCGCCGACCGGCGCGCCCGTGGGCACGCCGGTGTCCAACGAGGGCTGGGTGCACGTGGCCGAGGGGTCGGCCGTCAACTACCAGCACAACCCGCCCGCCTCCGGACCGCACTACCCCGTGTGGCTGCGCTACGAGGAGTACGGGAACCCGCAGGCGCGGGGGTACTGGGTCCACAACCTCGAGCACGGGGCGGTCGTCTTCCTCTACCGACCGGACGCGCCGGCCGCCGCTGTGAGTTCGCTGCGCGACACGTTCCGCACGCTGCCGAACGACCCGCAGTGCGGCCACCCGCGCGCGCTCATGACGCCGGACCCGCTCATGCCGCGCCCGGTGGCCGTGGTGGCCGCGGACTGGCTGCTCGAGGGCGAGACGCTGGCGGCCCAGACCGTACGCGACTTCGTCTCCCAGCACCGCAACCACGCCCCCGAGAACATCTGCGAGGGCGGGCCCCGGCCCTAGGGCTTCGCCAACTCCTCGCGCGCCTCGACGGCGGCGGGACCGCGGGGATCGAGCCTCACCGCTTCCTGCCAGTGCGCCCGCGCCTCGCCGGTCTGGCCCAGGGCGCGCAGCGCGCGGCCGAGGCTCACGCGCGCGCGCGCGTCCCCGGGATCCAGGGCCACGGCACGCTCGAGGATGCGGGCCGCCTGCGCCCAGCGGCCCTGCAGGCCGACGGCCAGGCCCAAGTTGTTGAGGACATCGACGTCCTCGGGCCGGAGACGCGCCGCCTCCGCGAAGTGGGACTCGGCCTCCGCCCACCGTCCCTGCGTGGCGAGAAGGTTGCCCCAGTTGTAGTGCGCGGGGCCCAGCCGCGGGTTCAAGCGCAGGGCCTCGGCGTAGTGGTCGGCAGCCCGGGCGGTCCGCCCCAGGCGCGCCTCCGCCGCGCCGAGGTTGAAGACGGCGTCGGCCGATAAGGGGTTCAGCCGCCGCGCCTGCTCGTGCTCGTCCAGCGCCTCGAGGACGCGCCCCTGCTGCATGAGCAGCACGCCCAGGCCCGTGCGCGCGTCCGCATCCTGGGGCCGGATGCGGATGGCCTCACGGTAGTGCCGCTCGGCACCGGCGGCGTCGCCGCGCGCGGCCAGCGCCCGCGCCAGGTTCATGTGGGCGAGCGTGTTGCCCTCCGTGACCGCCACCGCGTGGGAGAAGAGCGTCACCGTCGTCTCCCAGTGGCGCACCTGCGCGCGGGTGAGAGCGGTCCAGACGACGAGGACCGCCGTGGCCAGCCACGGGAGCAGGGGCCGGAGGGACGGGCGCGCGGCCGCGAGGTCTCCTGCGCCCCAGGCCGCCACGATCGCCACACCCACGAGCGGCACGTACATGAAGCGGTCCGCGTGCGACTGCTGGCCGGTCTGGACGAGACCCAGGACGGGCGCCAGCGCGAAGAGGAACCAGAGGGCGCCGGTCACGAGGTAGGGCCGCCGCGAGGCGCCGCGCACCAATATCCACGACAGCAGGCCGAGCACGGCGAGGGCGGCGACCGTCCGCGCGCTGATCAGCGCGCCGGCCGTCAAGGGATAGAAGACGGCGAGATGCGCCGGCCAGATCACCTGCCCGAGGTACGTCACGAGCGCCAGGAGCGCGTTCGCCATCCGGGACACAAGCGGCGCCGCCGCGGCCGACGCCAGGTGTCCTCCGCGCGCGTGGGAGAGGACCGTCACCGCCGCCGAGGCGGCCGCCAGGAGGAAGAACGGCGCCTTCTCCACGACCAGCCGCGCCGCGGGGACGGCCACCCATCGCCGCAGCGGCCAGAAATCCAGGGCCAGGAGGACGAGCGGGAGCGCGACGAGGGTCGGCTTGGCCATCAGGCCCAGGGCCATGAACGCGAGCGCCGCCGCGTAGGCGCCGCCGCTTCGCCGGGAAGCGTAGCGGCCGTAGGCGATCACGGTGAGCAGCCAGAAGAGGCCGCTCAAGACGTCCTTTCGCTCGGTCACCCACGCCACCGACTCCACCGTGAGGGGATGTACGGCGAGCACGGCCGCGGCGAAGGCGCTGCGCCACCGCGCGCCGGTCAGGCCGTCCAGCATGAAGAAGACGAGGAGGACGTTCGCGGCGTGGAGGACGGCGTTCACCACGTGGTGACCCGCGGCGTTCAGCCCGAAGAGCTGGACGTCCAGCATGCGGGTGAGGATCGTGACCGGCATCCAGTAGTCGGCGTGCGCCGACTCGAAGAGCAGGTCGGCGCCCAGCGCCCAGCGCAGGCCGGCCAGGGTCAGGCCCTGGCGGACGTACGGGTTCAGGTAGACGAAGACGTCGTCGTCGAAGCTGATGAAGCCGCAGCGGCGGACCCCTTCGTAGGCGACGAGGACGAGCAGCGCGAGGCCGAGGGCGAAGGCAGCCCTCGGGCGGGGGAGGGTCACCCTAGCCCGCTCGGCGGAGCGCGGCCTTCTTCACACCCATGTCCTCGAGGATGGCCTCGGCCGCCGCCTCGCCCGTCTCGCAGCCGCCCTCCATGAAGCCCTGGGCGGCGAGGGAGCAATGCTCCCCCGCGAAGCGCAGAGAGCCCACCGGCTCGGCCTCGGCGCCCGCGATCCCGGTCCACTGGCCGACGAGGTACGAGGCGTAGCTGCCGCGCGTCCACGGGTGCGACGGCCAGTGGAAGCGGACCTCCTTCATGCCCGCGCGCGCGGCCGCGACCCCGGGGAAGACCGTCTCCAGCGCGCGCACCATCTCCGCGGCCTGGTCGGCCGCGCTGCCCCGGCCCAGGTCCACGCCGTGGTCGCCGCCCGTGAAGTTGGTGAGGATGCCGGCCGCGCCCGCCTGGGCCCGGCTCGTCTCCCACGTGGACTGGAACGGCAGGTCCGTGCTCACGCTCCCGTTGCTGCGGTGGACGTTGCGCCACACCCGGTCCGCGAAGCCGACCATCAGCTTGGCGTTGGTGCCGTACCCCAGCTCCGCGATGGCCTTGCGCTTGACCGGCGGCAGCTCCAGGTCCAGGCGGACGTCGCGCAGCAGCGTGAAGGGCAAGGCCAGGACGACGTGCTGCGCGTCCACCACGCGGGTGGCCCCGCCGCGGCGCAGGGTCAGGCGGAGGAGGCCGTCGGCCCGCCGGCCCACGGCCTCCAGCACCGTGTTCGTCTCGATGCGGTCCGAGAGGCGGCGGGCGAGCTCCGCCACCACGAGGTCGTTCCCGCCGCGCACGTGATACCGCTCGTCGCTCTCCCCATACATGCGGAAGGAGTCGCGCTTCGCGTCGATCATCGTCAAGAGGTTGAGCGCCGACTGGCGGCCCGTCTCCAGGCCGTACTCGGTGGTGTACGCGACCTTCAGCATCGACCGCACCCAACCGGCCGCGCCCGCGCGGTCGAGC
>DAINRN010000393.1:0-4029 GCA_036741815.1 Acidobacteriota bacterium | reverse complement strand
CGGGGAGCAGCGCCTCCATCAGCGCGTACTGCTCGCGCGCACGGTCCGCCTGGAAGCGGAGCAGGTCGCGCACCGGCGGCACGGGCGGCCCCTCGCTGGCGGCCGCGTCCAGCACGTCGCGATCCGCGAGACCGAATCGGGACAGGTCCTCCAGCGGCAGGTAGAGGCGGCCCCGGCGGGCGTCCGCGCCCACGTCCCGCACGATGTTGATGAGTTGCAGCGCCACCCCCAGCTCCACCGCGTAGTCGCGCGTGCGCGGGTCGTCGTATCCGAAGATCTCGATGGAGGCCAGCCCCACCGCGGAGGCCACGCGCTCGCAGTACACGCGGAGGTCGGCGTACGTGGCGTAGCGGCGCACGGTCAGGTCCATCCGGCACCCGGCCACGATGTCCTCGAAGCATGACCGCGGTATCGGGAACTGGAGGAGGGCGAGGGCCAGGTCCTGCCCCAGCTCGGTCTCGGGCTTGCCGGCGTAGCAGCGGTGCGCCTCCTCGAGCCAGCGGCGCAGGCCGGCCTCGCCCTCCCCGCCCTCCTCGTCCACGCAGTCGTCCACCACGCGGCAGAACGCGTAGAGGGCGTACATGGCCTGGCGCTTGTCCCGGGGCAGGACGCGGAAGGCGTAGTAGAAGTTCGTCCCGCTCTGGCGCGTCAGCCGGGCCGAGACCCGCTCGGTCACGACGGGAGCGGGGCCCACCGCCAGGCGCGCCAGGCGAGGGCCAGCTTGCCCGCGAGCCCGTAACTGGGACGGCGGCGGAAGACGTCGTAGCCCACGGATTCGATCAGGTCCAGGATCCCCGAGCCCCCGAGCCAGGTCAGCCGCATCTCGAAGCGGAGGTCGCGGCCCACACGATCGCAGAGCGGCCGGCCGTCCTCGAACAGCGCGCGGGTGCGCGAGACCAGCTCGGCCATCAGGCCCTTGAAGGCCTCCGTCACCCGGCCCGCGTTCAGGTCCCACTCCTTCACGCCGAAGCGGTCGAGGAGCTCGCGCGGGGCGTAGATGCGGTCCTTGCGCAGGTCCACCGCCAGGTCCTGCCAGTGGTTGGCGAGCTGCAGCGCGGTGCAGATCGAATCCGAGAGCGGCGCCAGCTCGGGATCGCGATACCCGAAGACGATCAGGACCAGGCGGCCGACGGGGTTCGCCGACCGGCGGCAGTAGTCGATCAGCTCCTCCCAGGTCGTGTAGCGTCCCTTCACGGTGTCCTGGCGGAAGGCCGAGAGCAGGTCCAGCAGCAGCCCCTTGGGGATGTCCAGCGCGCGCACGGTGTCGGCCAGGGCGATGAAGATCGGGTCCTCGGCCCGCCCCTCGTACGCGGCATGGAGGCGCGCCTCCCACTGGTCGAGCTTCTCCGTGCGCATCCCCTCGTACATGCGCTCGTCCGCGAAGTCGTCGGCGGCGCGAGCGAAGGCATAGATGGCATGGACGTAGCGCCGCTTGTCGCGGGGGACCCACAGGCCGACCGGGAAGTTCTCGTAGTGTCCCCGGACCCGGGCCTCGCAATGGGCGTACGCCTCCTCGAGGGTGATGGCGGCGGACACGTTCGGCGATGATAACAAGGATGGAACTGGTCATCCTCGTGGGCCTGCCCGGATCGGGCAAGACGTCCTTCTTCCAGTCGCGCTTCTCCTCGACCCACGCCCACGTGAGCAAGGACCTCATGCACCGCGGCGCGCGGCAGATCGCCCTCATCGAGGAGGCCCTGCGGGCCGGGCGGCCGGTGGTGGTGGACAACACCAGCCCCCGCGTCGCCGACCGCGCCCCCCTCATCGCCGCGGGCCGGCGCCACGGGGCGAGGGTCGTGGGCTACGTGCTGGACACGTCCCGTGCCGAGTGCCTGCAGCGCAACCGCCGGCGCGAGGGGCGCGCCCGCGTGCCCGATGTGGCCGTCCACGTGGCCGCCTCGCGCATGCAGGCACCCACCCTGGACGAGGGCTTCGACGAGCTCTTCACGGTGAGCGCCGCGGACGGCGCGTTCGCGGTCGAGCCCCGGGTCTGATCAGACCTGGCCCGCGCGGCGACGGTCGGCGGCGTTGTCGAAGGCCACCCGGTCCACGGGGTCGAGGGCCACCTCGACGACCGACTCGATCCGGCCGGAGCGCAGGCGGGCGGGCACGGCCAGGGCCACGCGGCGGTGGCCGTATTCCCCGTCGAGCTGCGCCACCACGGGGAGCACGGTGGCCCGGCTGCCGTCCAGGGCGCGCAGGACGTGGAGCGCGGCCGCAGCCAGGGCCGCCGGCCCCGCCGCCCGGCCGTTCAGCGCGCCTATCGCGCGCCGGAAGCCCGTCGCGGACAGCTTCTCCACCGGGACGCCGGCGACGGTGGCCGTAGCCTGGGGCGCCACGAGGTGCGCCGGCGGCAGGCCCATGACCGTCACCCCGATCTCCCGCGGCTCGACCTGCAGCTCGGCGGACAGGCGCCGGCGCAGGGCAGCGGCCGCGGCCACGGGCGAGCTGCCGAGGACGCGATCCCTCGGGAACCCCTTCGCCACCGCCGCCTCCACGAGCGGAGAGGGGTGCGGTCCGGCCACGAGGAGCGTGGCCTTTCCCACGGCGGGCATCCAGGCCGCGATGCGCTCCGCCCCGCGCGTGGACAGGAGCACCGCGTCCGCCAGGTCGTCCGGGTCCGCCACCACGACCACGTCGGGCGCCACGACGGCTTCGAGCGTGGCGCACGCCTCGACGCGGACGTCGAAGGCCTCGACCGGGCCGGACTGGGCGATGTCCAGGGCCTTGCCCTTCGCCCGGCCCTCGTTGGCATCGACGAGGACCACGCAGCGCGCCAGCTCGGCCTCGGCCAGGCGGCGGGCCAGGGTGGCCGCCAGGTCCCCGCCGCCCAGTATCGCAACCGTCTTCACGATGCCGCGGATTCTATCGCCGCCGGGGTCAAGGTGCGCACGGAATGGGCTCTCCTTCCGGACGCGCGACCAACTGCACCTTGGTGGCCTTCAGGTAGCGTGTCGCTCCCACGACCTGGACCTTGCCGGTGACGGCCAGCCAACGCGACGTGTCACTCGTGTGCACGGGGTCCAGCCGGAAACCCTTCCCCTCGGGCCGGCGGCCCGTCACCCACAGCGGGCCGTCCGAGGCCAGGAGGACCCAGTCCGCGGGATCGCGGCGGGTCTCGATGGGGAGATCGCCGCAGAGGTTCGCCCCGCGGAACTGGCCGACCACACCACCCGCGTCGGCCGGGCCGCGGGTGCCCGAGCCCCGAGGGCCGCGGTCGGTCCCCCGAGCGACGATCCTGGTCACCGAGATGGACACAGGTGGCCACTGGGGCTCCGCATCGGGCAGAGTGGGCAGGTCCCAGTCCTCGCACTTGCTCGCGGGGACGGTGAGGCCCCGGCACGGCACCGATTGCTGCCTGGCCGGGAGCACGCGCACGACCCCGGTCACGTCCACGTCCATCCCCAGCATCCCGGCATGGTCGGCATACGCCCCTTCGGGCGGGATCAGCATCACCCGGGCCGTTCCCTGCTGGAGCTGCAGGTATCGGCCGAACACGAGGTCGGCGACCACCCCGCGGGTCTGCACGAGGCGCCGGTGGTACGACGGCCCGCTGACGGCGACGTGCTCCAGCTCCTCGATCTGCACGGGGCCGTAGACCTCCTCGATGTCCACCGGAGGGAGCTCCGGGGAGGACCCGCCGATGCGCGGGGGAGAGGGGTTCGGGGCCTGCAGTGGCGCGAGCAGGAGCAGCGCGAACGCCGGCGACGTCAGCCTCATGGCGATGCCACGTTATCCCTGCAGCGGCGCCGGCGCCAGGAGCGCGGCCTCGGCGTCCACCGCCGGCTCGTCGGAGAGGCCCCGCAGGCGCTCGGGCCGGTCCGCCGTGCGGTCGAGGTGCAGCAGCACGAAAACGGCGGGGACGGCCACGACCATCATCAGGGGCCAGAACAGCCGGTCCCCCAACCGGGCCTGGAGCGGAAGGAACAAGATCGGGTTGAGGGCCACGGCCACGCTCCACGTGGCCTGGTAGAGGCTGAGGTAGCGGCCGCGCAGCCTGGGTGGCGCCCAGTCCGCCACGAAGGCCAT
>DAINRN010000392.1:0-4031 GCA_036741815.1 Acidobacteriota bacterium | reverse complement strand
GAAAAGCGGACCGATCACTTGTTCTAGAAAGCGGACTAATGATGTGTTCCCTACACGGCGTACGTAATGTGTTGACACGCGATCGGCCCCGACGCTAGCCTGCGGGCGCGATGGACGCGCCGCGCGCGAAGAGCCTCGTGCTTCCCGCCCTGGTCTTCCTGCTACCGTTCGAGCCGCGGCGGCCCGTGCTGCCCCTGCTCGGCTTCCAGCTCACCCTGCTGGAGGCGGCGGCCGGGGTCCTGGGCGCGGCGCTCCTCTGGTCCGTGCGCGGGCGCGTGCCGGCCCTCCTCCGCCGGCCGCCGCTCCCGCTCGCCTTCCTCGGGCTCTACGCGGCCGCCCATCTCCTCTCCGTGGCCTTCGCCCCCGCCCATCGCGACCTGGCGGCGAAGTTCGCGCTGCGGATGCTGGTGATGGCGGGCCTGGGGCTCGCGGTGGCGGCCGCTCCCCCCGAGGCCGTGCGCCGCGCCCTCGTCGCGCTGGTGGCGTCCGCGGTCGTCGTAGCGGCGCTGGCCGTCGCCGAGGGCGGGGGGTGGAGGACGCTGGACACGTTCCTGGGCCTCTTCCGCGAGATGCCGTTCAACATCGGGGGGGCGCGCCGCGCCTCCGCGGGGTCGGAATACCCGAACCTGGCGGCGGCGTTCCTGATGGCGGGGATGCTCACGGCCTCCGGGCTCGCGACCGTCCGGCGGCGGCCGCTCCTGACGGTGCTGCCCCTGGCCGCGCTCTTCTCGCTGGCGCTCCTGTGGACGTACTCGCGCGGCGCGCTCGTGGCCACGGGGCTGGGGCTCCTGGCGCTCGCCGCGACCGCGCGTCGGCGGCTGGCGGTGCCCGCCCTCGGCGCGTTGTCCGTCCTCCTCGTGGCCTCGGCCGGCTTCGCCTGGTCGGGCGAGGTGTACCGGCTTCGCCTCGGCTCGGAGGGAGCGGGATCGTGGTACGGAGCGGCCTACGCGCCCGCGGAGGCGGCGCTCTTGCTCAAGCCCGGCGAGACGCGGACCACCGTCGTGCGGGTAACGAACACGGGGCAGATGACCTGGAGGGCGGAGCGCATGTTCCACCTCGCGTACCACTGGTACGACGAGGCCGGACGGAAGGTGGAGGACGGGCGGCGGACGCGCCTGCCGCACGACATCGGGCCTGGGCAGGCGGTCGTGCTGCCCGCCGAGGTGCGGGCGCCGACAGCGGAGGGCCGTTACCTGCTGGCCTGGGACATGGTCCAGGAGCGCGTGGCCTGGTTCAGCGACCGGGGGGTGGTTCCGGCCACGGTGCCCGCGCGCGTGGCGGCCGGGCCCGCGGACGAGGTGACGGCGATCGGCGCGGGTGTGCCCGCGGTGCCGGCGGCCTTCTCTCCGGGGCGCGCCGAGCTGTGGCGCCTCGCTCTCGAGTTGTGGCGGAGTCGGCCCTTGACCGGCGTGGGGTCCGACAACTTCCGCTGGCTTTACGGAAAGGCGGCGGGACAGGCGTCGTGGGACACGCGGGTCTTCGCCAACAACGCGCTCCTCGAGGCCGCGGCCACCACCGGGCTCGTCGGCCTGGCCGCCCTCGTGGGTACGCTCGCCGCCACCGCCCTGGTGGCCGGCCGGGCCCTGGGCCTGACCGGCCCGGCGGGCGGCGCCGCGGCCGCGCTCTTCGCGCTCACCGTCGGCCTCGCCGCGCACGGCCTCGTGGATTACGTCCTGGCCTTCACGGGGCACTACCTGCTGTTCGCCTTCGTGGTCGGGTCCGCCGCGGGCCTTGCTCGGTCCGGGGAGGGGGCGTGATCATCGGGTTCGACGCCACGACCCTCACGGGCCGCATCAGCGGCGTCGGGTACTACACCGCGCGCCTCATGGAGAGCCTGGCCAACGGCGCGGGCGAGGGCGTCGTGCGCCGGCTGGTGGTTCTCTCGAACCGTCCGGTACAGATCCAGGAGACGGAGCGCGTCCAGGTGTACGAGCGCCGCCGCTTCGCGGTGCGCTCGGTGTGGATGCAGCTCGTCCTCCCGGGGATCCTGCGCGACGTGAAGCCGGACCTCGTCCACTTCACGAACTACCTGGCGCCGCTGGCCGGCCGCGTGCCCTACGTCGTCTCGTTCCACGACATGAGCCTGGCCCTGCTGCCGCAGTTCCACACCCTCAAGAAGAGGCTGCTGACCTCGAGCCTCATCCCGGCGGTGGCGCGCGGAGCGAGGATGATCCTCACCCCCTCGGAGTCCACGCGGCGCGACGTGGTGCGGCTGCTCCGCGTGGACCCGGGCCGCGTGCGCATGATCCCCTACGCGCCGGGTCCCGCGTTCCGCCCCGTGCCCCTCGCCCCCGAGCGCCTGGAGGCGCGGCACGGGATACGGGATCCCTACTTCCTCTACGTGGGCACCCTCGAGCCCCGGAAGAACCTGGCCCGCACCCTGCGCGCCTTCGCCTCCGTGGCCGACGCCCTGCCGGCCGGCTGCCGGTTCGTGATCGTGGGCCAGCGCGGCTGGAGGTACGACGACGTCCTGCGCGAGGCCGCCCATCCCGCGCTGCGCGGCCGCGTGGACTTCCTGGGCTATGTCCCCGAGGAGGAGCTCCCGGATCTCTACGCGCACGCGCTGGCCACGGTGTACCCCAGCCTGTACGAGGGCTTCGGCCTGCCCGTGGTGGAGAGCATGGCCTGCGGCACGCCGGTCTTGACCTCGCGCTCGTCGTCGCTGGCGGAGATCGGCGAGGGCGCGGCACTGCTGGCGGACCCGACGGACGAGAAGGAGCTGGCGGACGGGCTCCACGCGCTGGCCACGGACGAGGGCCTGCGGCGGGAGCTCCGGGCGCTGGGCCTGGACCGGGCCCGCACATTCTCCTGGGAGCGGACCGGCCGAGAGACCGCGGTCGCCTACCAGGAGGTGTACGAAGAGGTGCGGCGCCGGTCGTGAACGGGGACGGCAGGGCCGCCGCGACCGCGGCCGGCCGCGGGCTCTCCACGGCGGCGCTGTCTTCGCTCCTGCTGGTGCTGCCCTTCGAGCCGCGGCGGCCCACGCTTCAAGTTCTCGGCCTCGAGCTCACCCTGCTGGAGGTCGTTGCCACGGCGGCGACGGTGCTGATGCTGCTGTCGCACCGCGTTCGCCTGCGAGCGCTCCTCCACCGCCCGCCAGCGCCGCTGACCCTGCTTTGGTGCTACGTGGCCGCGCACGGCCTCTCCGCGGCCGTAGCCCCCATGAACCGCGTGCTGGCGGTGAAGTTCGCCTTGCGCATGGCGGCCGCGGCGCTCTTCGCCCTCGCCGTCGCGGTCTTGCCGAGGGAGGTCCCTCATCGGAGTTTCCCCCCGTTGACCATTGCCTGCGCCGTCGTGGCCGCGCTGGCGATCCTCGAGGGCGTCGGCCTGACCGCATTGGATCCCCTGCTGAACCAGTTCCGTGCGGGACCCTACACGTTGGCGGGGGCGCGGCGAGGCTCGGCGGGCTCGGAGAACCCGAACCTCGCCGCGGCGATGCTGCTGTACGGCCTCATACCGGCCGTGGGCGGCGCGGTGCTAGGCGGAAGGGCCGCGCGGGTCGTGGTCCCGTTGACCGCCTTGTTTTCACTTGGCGTGCTCTTCACGCACTCGCGGGGCGGCCTCGTCGCGCTGGTCGTCGCCCTCTCGACGCTCTGGCTGGCGCTCGCCGTGGGCCGGGCCGCGCCCCCGCGCGCGCCGGGGATAGCGATCCTGACGCTCCTGGCCGTCAGCGGCGCTTTCGCGGTCTCCACAGGAACGGCACCGCTGACCCTCGGGGGCCGCGCCCCGGGCTACGCGGTGCGGTACACGCCCGGAGACGCATTCCTGTCCTTGGGCCCCGGGGAAATGCGGAGCGTGCCCGTGACACTCACCAACACGGGGAGCAAGGCCTGGAGCTCGGCCGTCCTGTCGTGCAGCTGGCAGAACCTCGGGGCCGGCCTGGCCATCGACTGGCCCGCGACGGCCCGTTGTCCCGCGACCCCTGTGCCACATGGAGTCGCTCCCGGAGAGAGTGTCACCGTCGACGCCGCGATGCGGGCCCCCGCCGGTGAAGGCCGCCATCTGCTGGTCTGGGACCTGGCGGTCGACGG
>DAINRN010000391.1:1545-4034 GCA_036741815.1 Acidobacteriota bacterium | reverse complement strand
CCCGCAGGGGTGTTTCTCTGCCCATTGCTCATCTCGACCGCGGGAGCGCGGTGGCCTTCGGGGAGAAGGGCCGGCGGCGGCCGCCCGTCTCGCTCACGGTGCAGGCCTCCACCGCCCTGCCCGGGCTGTACCGGCCGGTCCGCATCGAAGGCCGCGACTACGTGGACGGAGGGGTCAAGAAGACCGCCCACGTCACCCTCGCCATCCGGCACAAGGCCGACCTCGTCATCTGCATCAACCCGCTCGTCCCCATCCTCAACGAGGCCGTGAAAGGCCCGCTGCACGGCCCCTTGAGCGAGAGGGGCGTGACCTACGTCCTGGACCAGGCGCTGCGCATCATGCTTCACGGGCGCATGCAGTACGGGATGGAGCGCTACCGGGCGGAGCACCCCGAGGTGGACATCCTGCTCGTGGAGCCCGCCCGGCACGACCTGCGGATGTTCTCGTACAACATCATGAGGTACAGCGCCCGCCGCGAGCTGGCCGAGCACGGCTACCGCTCGGTCCTCGCCACCTTCGGGAGGCGGCGCCGCGAGTACGCCGGATTGCTGTCGCGGCACGGCATCGGCTTGCGGAAGAGGGCGCCGCGCGCGGGCGCTCCTCCGCCCCGTCCCCATCGATCGGCCGTGGCGCGGTCCCTGGCCGCCGACCTGGACCGGCTGGGATCCGCGCTGCGCGACGAGGGCCGATGAGCGCCACCGAGGTCGAGCGGCGCCGCTCGCGCGCTCCTGAGGCTCGGACGTCGGGCCGTGGGCGACACCGGTTGCGCAATGTCCTGCTCGGCCTCGGCCTGTCGGGTGTGCTGCTCGCCTCGTCGGGCGTGGCCGGCGTCTACTGGCGGTGGTCGCGCGCCGCCCTGCCCAAGCTCGACGGACATGCCCAGCTCCCGGGCCTGACCGCTCCCGCCACGATACGGCGCGACGCCCTCGGCGTTCCGCACATCCAGGCGGGCTCCACGCCCGACGCCGTGCGCGCGCAGGGCTACGCCACCGCGCAGGACCGCCTCTGGCAGATGGATCTCCTCCGCCGGCGGGCGCGGGGCGAGCTGGCCGAGGCCTTCGGCGAAAGCGCGCTGCGCGCCGACCGCGAGGCGCGGACCCTCGGCCTCGGGCACGTTGCGCGCGAGTCGCTGGGCACCCTCGACCCTGACGCGCGCGGGCTCCTCGAGGCCTACGCCGCGGGCGTGAACGCCTTCATCGCCTCGCACCGCGACGCGCTGCCCCTCGAGTTCCGGCTCCTCCGCTACGAGCCGCGGCCCTGGGAAGCGGCGGACACCATCGCCGTGGGCAAGCTCCTGGCCCTGGACCTCGCCCAGGGCTGGGAGGCCGAGGCCTTCCGGGCCACGGTGGGAGACACGCTGCCCGCGGAGGTCCAGGACCTCCTCTTCCCGAGCGTGTTCCCCGACGACCGCGTCCTGTTCGGCGAGGACGCGCGGAGGGCGCCCGCCGCGACGCAGCTCGCCGAGCATGCTCGCGGCAGCAACAACTGGGTCGTCTCCGGGGCCCACACCGCCACCGGGAAGCCGCTGCTCGCCAACGACCCGCACCTCGGCCTCGGCGTGCCGTCCATCTGGACCGCGGTCCACCTCACCGCGCCCGACCTGGACGTCGCGGGGGTGACGCTGCCCGGCGCGCCGGGCGTGATCCTGGGCCGCAACCGGCGCGTGGCCTGGGGCTGCACCAACGTGCACGACGACAGCGCCGACCTCTACGTCGAGGAGTTCGACGGATACGACCGGTACAAGGTCCCCGGCGGCTGGGAGACCGTGACCATCCGCGAGGAGCCGATCCGCGTCCGCGACGGCGCCCTTTCCGCGACGTCGCACACGGTGCCGCATCAGGTGCGCGTGACACGCCACGGCCCGCTGGTCGAGATCCGCGGCCGTCTCTACGCCCTCAGGTGGACGTCGCTCGACGATACGCCGGAGCTGACGGCCTTCCTTCTCATGGACCGCGCCTCGAACTGGGAGGAGTTCCAGGAGGCGCTGCGCCGGTTCCCCGGGCCGTCACAGAACTTCGTCTACGCGGACGTGGACGGCCGCGTCGCGTGGTACTCGGCCGGCCGCCTCCCCATCCGCCGCTCCGGCGACGGCTCTCGGCCGTATCCCGGCGCGACGGACGAAGGCGAATGGACCGGCTTCGTGCCGTTCGAGTCCCTGCCCCACCTCGTGGACCCGCCCTCGGGACGGATCGTCACCGCCAACAACAGGCTGGTGGGCGCGGACTACCCCTACGTCGTCACGCGCGGCGGGATCGGTCCCTGGCGCGCGGCCGCGATCTTCCGCGCGCTCGAGGCGCGCGAGGGCTGGACCGCGGACGACATGGTCAAGCTGCAGGGCGAGCGTCTCTCGCTTCCCCACCTCGACCTGGCCCGCGCCCTCGTGGACGCGGCGCGCCGCCATCCCGGCGATCCGCTGTGGGACGAAGTCGGGCGGGAGATGACGGGCTGGGACGGGCGCATGCAGCCCGACAGCCGCGCCGCGGCCCTGG
>DAINRN010000391.1:0-1535 GCA_036741815.1 Acidobacteriota bacterium | reverse complement strand
GCATGTACCTGGTGGCGCGCGCCGACGTGCCGTTGTGCCTGCGCGTCGCCGACCTGCTCTCGGCCGGCCGCGCCGTGCGAGAGAACGAGAAGGCCGGCATCAAGCCCGGTGAA
The DNA here is from genome assembly GCA_036741815.1 of Acidobacteriota bacterium. Classification (GTDB taxonomy): domain Bacteria; phylum Acidobacteriota; class Vicinamibacteria; order Fen-336; family Fen-336; genus DAINRN01. The sequence continues at coordinate 1,422 of DAINRN010000391.1, read as the reverse complement.
GTGGACCAGGTCGCCGAAGCGGCGCTGAAGGCGCTGCGCGGCAAGGGACCGATGACCACCGACGTGCTGCGCAAGGCGATGCCCGAAGGCACGGTCCGCAGCCTCGGCGACCGCGTGATCGGCCCGCGGGTAGGCAAGCTGGCCGCGGCCGAGAGCCTCCGCCGCCGCACGGTCGCCGTCCATCGGCTGATCCACGACCGGCCCCCGGCCTTCATCCCCGCGGGCGACGCCGCCTGGGACGCGGCCCTGCGCGGCGCCTGGGAGGCGGCCTCCGCCGAGCTGACCCGCACGCTGGGCGCCGACCGCCGGCGTTGGCGGTGGGGCGCCATGAACCGCATGGCCGCGCACCATCCGCTGTCGCGATTCGCGCCCCGGCTCGCCCTGCTCCTCGACCCGCCGGTGACCGAGATGGGCGGCGCGAGCACCACGCCCAACGTCCTCTACATCTCACCGGACGGGTCGATCGAGGGGCCGTCCATGAGGTTCGTGGCCGACCTCGCCGATCCCGACGGGATCCACCTCGGCAACTTCATGGGCCAGTCCGGCCATGCCGCCAGCCCCCACTACGGCGATCAGTTCCCGTCCTGGGTGAACGTCGAGACGCCCCGCCTCGCGTTCACGCCCGCCGCCGTGGCCCGCGAGACCCGCCACACGCTGACGCTCGTCCCCTAGCCATCCCGTCAGTGCGCCAGCCAGCGCGGGTCCAGGCCGGCCGTGGAGGAATAGCTCGACCCCACGGCACCGACGACGGCCCTGGCACGGTCGAGGCCGAGAAGGGCGCGCAGGCGATACACCGCTTCCAGGCCCGTGCAGTGCGCCCCCAACAGGTGCACGACGCCGGCCTCCCGCATCCGTTCTGCCGTCCAGGCCAGCGCCTTCTCATCGGCGTCGAGCAGGTGTAGCCCGCCCAGCACCGCCCGGACCGGCACCGCCGGCACGATCTCCCGAGCCTGGGCCAGGATGTTCCCGATCCCGGCATGGCCGCATCCCGTGACCACGATGAGGCCGTCTTCGGTCTCGATGACGAGCGACTGGTCTTCCGGGACCGTGTCCTCCACCGCGCCGTCGTCGGTGAGGAGCCGATTGGCCTTCGGGTAATTGCGCTCCGGATGGCGGCGAGCCACCGGGCCCGTGATCCACACGCCGGGCGCCAGCTTCTCGGCCCGGGAGTGCTCCAGCATCTTCGCGCCCGTCGCCTCGTACGCGTCGCGGATCGCCGGCATCGGGTTGCCTTCGGCGCTGTCCCGGTCCTCGTAGCGTCGCGGCCGGAAGATGCCGGTGGCCACGTGGGCACGCGAGAGCGCCCGCGGATTCCTCGAGCCGAGCGCCCGGCGCAAGGTCAACAGCCCGCCGACGTGGTCGCCATGGTGGTGGGACAGGACGACGTCGGTGACGTCGCTGAGATCGACCTTCAGCTCCTGG
>DAINRN010000390.1:2870-4034 GCA_036741815.1 Acidobacteriota bacterium | reverse complement strand
TGGACACCCTCGCCGTCGTTCACAGCCAGAGATGACGGGCCTCCTGCGGCGGCCCGAGGCCGCGCTCTTCGTCCTCGCCCTGGGCGCCTACGCCTACTTCTATCAAGCCGGCGGATGGAACCAGAACGCGCGGTTCGACCTGGTGCGGGCCATCGTCGAGCGGCGGACGCTGACGATCGACGCCTACGAGTCCAACACCGGCGACAAGGCGGAGCGGAACGGCCACCTGTACAGCGACAAGGCGCCCGGCGTGTCGCTCGCGGCCCTGCCCATGTACGCCGCGGTGCACGCCGCCTTTGGCGAGACGCGCGAGACGGACCGCTTCCAGGCGGCGGCGTCCTACCTCTGCACCGTCTGGGCGGTGGCGCTGCCCTCGGCCCTCGCGGTGGCGGCGCTGTACGTGTTCCTGGTGACGGTGCCGCGGGTCCGGCCGGCGGTGAGCGCTGCCTTCACCCTCGCCTACGCCTTCGGCACGCTGGCCTTCCCGTATTCGACACTGCTGTACGGCCATCAGCCCGCGGCCGCCCTGGCCTTCCTAGCCTTCACCGTCGTGGCGGTGGCCCGCCATCGCGGGGCCGAGCGCTGGGGCCCCGGCCGTCTGGCCGCCGCGGGCGCGGCCCTCGGCGGGGCGGTCGTCATCGAGTACCCGGCGGCACTGACGGCGGCGGTCGTCGCGGCCTACGCGCTCGTGTGGGTGAAGCCGCGGCGGCGGCTGGCGTGGATGGCGGTCGGCGCGGGCGCGGCGCTGGCCGTCCTCCTCGGCTACCACGCCCTGGCCTTCGCTGGGCCCTTCGCTCTCCCGTATGGCTTCTCCGTACAGCAGCCGCGACACCGCGGCCTGTTCATGGGCCTCGTCGCCCCCAGCCTCGGCGTGCTGCGCTACCTGCTGTTCGACGAGTACCGCGGCCTCTTCTACGGCTCGTCCTGGCTGCTCGTGGCCGTGCCCGGAGCCGTCCTCCTCCTCCGGGACCGCCGGCTGCGCGCCGAGGCGCTGGTGTGCGTGGCGGTCGCGCTGCTGTACCTCGGCCTCAACGCCTGCCTCACCGACTGGCACGGAGGATGGGGGATGGGGCCGCGGCACCTCGTGGCCACCCTCCCGTTCCTGACCGTGCTGGCCGCCGGGGTCGCGCTGGGCCGCCCTCGCCGAATCGTCCTGGCGGCGGG
>DAINRN010000390.1:343-2860 GCA_036741815.1 Acidobacteriota bacterium | reverse complement strand
ATGGCGAGCGCCGTGAGCGCGATGATCGGCAGGCGGGCGCCGCCGCTGCGCTCGTCTCCATCTTCTTGATGTTGGCCGGGACCGCCGTGAAGCCGGAGGTCCCGCGGGTCGAGGAGCGGCCGTTCACCGCCTTCCTGCTGCCTGCGTTCTCCGAGGGCCGGCTCGCCGTCAACACCCAGTCCATCGACATGGCGACCGGCCGCGGGCACACCGAGCGCCGGGCCTGGAACCTCGGGGAGTTGCTCGGGCTCGAGGGTCGCACCACGCTGGTGCCGCTCGGCCTCTTCGCCCTGGGCATGCTGGCCTGGCTGGGGGCCGCCCTGCGCGCGGTGGAGCGCGACGAGCCGGTTGGCTAGGGCAGCCAGCGCGGGAAGGAGACCTCGAGCCCGCCGGACACCGAGATCACGGACCGGCGGCCCGTTCCGTCGGGCTGGATGACCACGAGCTCCGACGTCCCCGCCGCGATGTTCACCTCGGCGTAGACGATGCCTTCCGCGCCCCAGTCCGGCGCCCCGCGAAACGCGGGGCCGGTGGCCACCACGGCCATCTCGGTCCCGTCCGGCCGGATCGTGAGGATGTCCCACGTCCCCAGCCCGCCGTTGCCGGTGTTCATCAGGCGGCGGAAGACGATGGACCTCCCATCCGGCGAGTAGTCGGGGTCCGCGTCGGCACCCACGACGTACAGGCTGTTCGGCAGGGCGGCCGTCCCCGGGCCGCCCGACGTGACGCGCAGCTGGGACTGCGTGGTGTTGAAGACGAAGATCTGGCCCTTCCCGTCCGCCTCGATGCGCTCATAGACGGCCACGCTGGCCGTGGGATCGATGCGCGGCCGCCGCTCGCGGACATCGGGCGTCAAGGTCAGGTTCCGGTTGTTCTGGCCGTCGGGATCCACGCGGTAGAGGTCGTCGATGCCGCCCTCCGCGTCCGCGCTGTACACGAGCACACTGCCGTCGCGCGACCAGTCCGCGCCGCTCACGTGCATGGTCTGCGGGAAGAGCTCGCCTTCCACGGAGCGGCCCAGATCGGAGATGAGCAGCGCCTGGCCGTCGGCGGCGGTGAGCCGGCCGTTGCCGTCGCTGTCGGTGGTCACCCGCAGGAGCGCCATGCGCTGGCGGTCGGGCGCGGGCGTCGCCTCGGACGTGTCGCAGCGGCGCGGATCGACGTTGCAGAACGTCAGGCGCGTCACCCCCGCGCCGCTCGACTCCACCGCGAACAGCTCGCGCGGGGCCCCCGGCGTCTGCGCGTAGCCGTTGCTCGTGAAGACGATGTCGGCGGCCGAAGAAGGAGGGAACGTCTGGATGATGTCGGCGAAGGGGTTGTCGGCCTCGCTGTTGCACGCCCCGAGCGCCAGGGCGAGGACCAGGAGGAGCGCGCGGGACATGTCTCGCGGCCCAGACTAGTCTCCGCCCGTCCGGCAAGTCAAGGCGAGTTCGGCTTACAATCTCCGTCGAGGCCGGTCACTTTCCTGGACCGGCGGGAGCTTCCTGGTGGCCAGGGACGTGGTGATCGTCGGCGGCGCGCGCACGCCCATGACGGAGTACGTGGGCGCCTTCAAGGACGTCTCCGCCCTGGAGCTGGGGGCGGTGGCTGCCCGCGCCGCGCTCGAGCGGACGGGCGCGCGTCCGGAGTGGATCGACCACGTGGTCATGGGGAACGCGCTGCAGACCTCGGGGGACGCGATCTACGGCGCGCGCCACGTGGGCCTGAAGGCGGGCGTGCCCGTGGAGGTCCCCGCGCTGACCGTGAACCGGCTGTGCGGCTCCGGGATCCAGTCCGTGGTCTCGGCGGCCCACATGATCCGGCTGGGCGAGTCGAGCCTGGCCCTGGCCGGGGGCATGGAGAACATGACGCAGGCCCCGCACGTCATCCGCGGGGCGCGCAGCGGGCTGCGCCTGGGAGAGGGGAAGCTCGAGGATTCGCTGATGGTGGCGCTCCTCGACACGCACTGCGGCCTCTACATGGCGCAGACCTCCGACAACCTGGCCCGGCGGCACGACATCGGTCGCGAGCAGATGGACGCCTACGCGCTGCGCAGCCAGAAGGCGGCCGCGGCGGCGCTGGCCGCGGGCGTATTCAAGGAGGAGATCGTCCCCGTGGACGCGCCACAGGGACGCAAGACCGTGCGTGTCGAGACCGACGACCACATGCGGCCCGAGACGACGCTCGAGGGCCTGGCGGCGCTGAAGCCGTCCTTCGGGAAGGACTCGCTCGTGACCGCGGGCAACGCCAGCGGGATCGTGGACGGCGCCGCCGCGCTCGTGGTCGCCGAGGCCGACGAGGCCCGCCGCCGCGGCCTGAAGCCGCTGGCCCGGATCGTGTCCTGGGGCGTGGCCGGGGTGCCGCCGGAGATCATGGGCATCGGCCCCGTGCCCGCCTCGCGCAAGGCGCTGGAGGCGGCCGGCCTGGCCCTGAAGGACATCGACCTCGTGGAGGTGAACGAGGCCTTCGCCGGCCAGTATCTGGCGGTGGAGAAGGAGCTGGGTCTCGAGCGCGCGCGCACCAACGTCAACGGGGGCG
>DAINRN010000390.1:0-333 GCA_036741815.1 Acidobacteriota bacterium | reverse complement strand
CATCCGCTGGCGGCGACGGGCACGCGGCTGCTCCTGACCCTCGCCCTGGAGCTGCGGCGGCGGAAGGGCACCTACGGCCTGGCCACGGCCTGCATCGGCGGCGGGCAGGGCATCGCCATGATCATCAAGTCGGAATCCTAGGCAGGTCTCAAGACAGATATGGACATCAAGATTGTTGGCGTCGTCGGTTGCGGGCTCATGGGCTCCGGCATCGCCCAGGTCTGCGCCGAGGCGGGTTACAAGGTCGTCGTCCGCGAGGTGAGCGACGAGCTGCTCAAGAAGGGGCTGGGCAAGATCGAGTCCTTCCTGGCCAGGGGCGTGGAGAAGGGCAAG
>DAINRN010000389.1:1798-4043 GCA_036741815.1 Acidobacteriota bacterium | reverse complement strand
GGCGGCCGCGGCCCTCCCCGGCGCGGGCTACGACCTCGTGACCTGCTTCGAGAGCCTGCACGAGATGGCGGATCCCGGGCGGGTGGCGCGGCGCGTGCGCGCGGCGCTGGCCGGGGACGGCGCGTGGCTGATCGTGGAGCCGTTCGCCTCCGGCCGCCTCGAGGGGGACCTGGGGCCGTGGGGCCGGCTCGTCCGCCGCTGCCGGACGACGGTGCGGCTCACGCTCGCGGATCTCGCGCGCGCGCTCGCGGCCCTCTGACGCAGGCTCGACACGGGCGTCCGAGTCACGGACCATCGATCCGTGCCCGGGCCAGCCCACCCGTCGCCATCGCCGAGGTCGTGCGCGCCGCCGGCTTCCGGACGGTGCGCTCGATGCCGGACGAGGCCTACCTGATTCTGCTCGAAGCCCGCCCGTAGGTCATGCCCGACTTGCTGCGCGCCGCCTCCTTCCTCGGGTTCCTCGCCCTGGGCTGGCGCGTGCCACGCCTCGAGCCCGGGCCGGCCCGGCGGCGCGCGATCAACCTCCTGCTGGCCTACGTGGTGCTCCTCAATGGCGCCGCCGGCCTCCTGCAGTGGGACGACTGGCCGTTCACCAGCCACACCATCGCGGTGGGCCGCGCGCGGGCCGATTCGCGCGTGTGCGCGACGGAGCTCGTGGGCGTGGACGACGGCGGCCGCGAGTGGAGGCTCGACCCCTACACATTCACGCCCGTGTACGACTCGATCCTCCAGTATTGGATCGAGCAGGCGCCGGCGCGGCTCGACGAGGCGCAGCGCGGGGAGGCGCTGGGCTTCCTGCTGGAGCGGGCGGAGGAGAGCCGGCGGCGTGTGGCCGCCGGCCGCGCGCTCGGGCACGAGCGGATCCTGGGCCCCCTCGGCGCACCCTACTGGCTGCTGCTGCCGAGGTTCCGCTCCGCTCCCGCCTCTCCGTATGCCGCGCTGCGCGCGTACTCCTCGTGCTGGTCGGTGGCCGAAGGCCCGCAGCTCGCCACCCCGCGGAGCCTCGTCGCGGAGCACCGGCGTTGACGGCGGCCCTGGCCGCGCTGTGGGAGCGCGTGTGGTTCCGGCCCGCGCACCCGCTGTGCCTGACGGCCACCCGCGCCATCCTTTGCCTGCAGGCGCTCTGGATCCTGCTCTCCCGCCCGGACATCCCCGACCTGGCGCGCTGGCCCGCCGGGTTCTGGGTGCTCGCGGGCCGCGCGCTGCCCGCGCGGTTCGGGATCGTCGGGCTGCCGATGGCCGCGGAGCAGGCCCTCTTCCTGGCCCTGCACGGGTCGCTGCTGGCCGCCCTGGCCGGGGTGCGCCCGCGCCTCACCTGCCTCGCGTCCGGCCTGCTGCTCTACCACTTCGCGCCGTTCGAGGAGGTCATCGCGCGGATGCCCCACACCGCCTTCGGTGGGCTCACCGTCCCGACCCTAGGCCTCCTCGTCCTGTCCTTCGCCGAGCCCCCGAGGCGCGGTGCCGCGCCCTCCGCGGAGTACCGCTGGCCCTTCGCGCTCGTGCAGCTCCTCCTCGCGTGCGGGTATCTCTTCCCGCTGCTGGCCAAGCTGCGCTTCTCCGGGCCCGGCTGGTTCACCGCCGAGAACATCCGGTACTACGCCCTGGGCAACCTCGCCGTGACCGGCGCACCGCTGGCGGCGTGGGTGGCCGAGCGGCCACTCGTGTGCGGGGCCATCGCGCTGGGCACGCTGCTGCTCGAAGGCCTGTCTCCGCTGGTCGTCCTCTCCCCGGCCGCGGCCATGGCCTTCATCCCCGCCGCCCTCGCCTTCCACGTCGGCATCGTGCTCGTCATCGGTTACTTCTTCCCGAGCCTGCCGCTCCTGCTCCTCCTGCTGGACTGGGACCACATCGGCCGGCGCCGCGACGCGCGGCCGCCGGCATGAGCCCGCGATACCGGCGGGCCGCCGCGGTGTTGGCGTTGCTCGTTCTGTCGTCGGCGGTCGCGATCGTGGTGGCGGGGGGTCTCGTCCGCACCTTCGCGCCGCAGGCCGTCCGCGTGGCCTGGGAGGACGAGCAGGCCGGGATCCGCGTGGCGCGGCCGGGCGTGCGCGGACGCCACGCCGTGCCCGGGAAGTTCGACGTGCGGGTCACGATCAACGCGCAGCGCTTCCGCGGCCAGCGCGAGTACGCGGCGTCGCCCGCCCCGGGCGTGACGCGGCTAGCCGTCCTCGGCGACAGCATGACCTTCGGCTGGGGCGCGGAGGACGCGGAGACGTATCCCGCGCAGCTCGAGCGGATCCTGTCC
>DAINRN010000389.1:0-1769 GCA_036741815.1 Acidobacteriota bacterium | reverse complement strand
ACCCCGGAGCCTGCCTCGGCGAGAAGGTCGCGTGGTACGTGCAGGGGGTGAGGCCCTTCCGTCCGTCGCTGGTCGTCCTCACCCTTCTCGGCGACGACGTGGACGGGGACCTGTTCTGGCGCGTGTTCGCGCTCGACGCCGCCGGAGGCGTCGTGCGGAGCGTGCCTTCGGCTCGGGCCGCCGGGCCTCGCGCCGCGGCCTCCACCCGCTCGGCCTTCCAGGCATTGCCCGGATATGAATGGCTCGCCGAGCGGTCCGAGCTGTTCGGTCTGGTGCGGACGGCGGCGGCGCAGGTCGCCTATCGCGACCGGACGAGCGCTCTGGGCCACGCGCCGGCCACGCCGGGGGCGGCGGCCCGGTTCAGCCGCGAGGGGCTTGCCCTGTTGGCCGGCGAGCTGCGCTGGCTGCGCGAGCGCACGCGTGAGGACGGCGCCGGCCTGGCGGTCGTGCTCCTTCCCTTCCGCGTGAGCGTGTACCCGGACGGCGGCTGGTGGGCGGACGAGCTGCGCTGGAAGACCGCCGCCATTGCCGAGGCCGCGGACCGGACCTGCCGCGAGATGGCGGTGCCGTTCCGCGACCTCACGCCGGCGCTGGTCGAGCGGTCGCGGTCCGCCGCGGTCCCGCTGTACCACGAAGGCGTGGAGACGCACCCGACGCCCGCCGGCTATAGCGCCATCGCCGAGGAGGTGGCGGCATTCCTGCTGCAGCGGTGAAAATGTCTCGCAAGGTGTACGACGCTCCCGGCCTCGCGCGGGAGCGCACCCCGGAGGTGAAGGCCTCGGGCTGAGGGAGCCGATCAGCTCTTGACCGTGACGCCGGAGGAGGCGTAATGTCTCCCTCCGACACAGGTACGAGGCTGGATCGCTCTACGAGGCGAATCGCTCCGATCGAGTTCACGCCGGTAGGTCCGTGTCACGGATTCCATGCCCTATCGGCATCGAGGAGTTGAATGAAGAACAGGTTGACGACACTCACCCTTATCGCCCCATCACTGGGTTGTCTGTTGCTGGCCCCTCCGGCCCGCGGCCAGGACCAGGGCGACGGCGACGAGCCGCAGGTCATCCAGGCCGAGCACTGGGACGTCTCGCCCCCGCTCAGGGACATGGCCATCCCCCCTCCGGCGGACTGGAGGGGGGCGCCGCGGCGCATCGTACCGCTGCGGCGGGTGCCGAAAGTGCCCAACATCGGCGACGATCCGGACCCCGTCCTCCAGACGGCGACGGGTCCTCTGGTCGACGCCACGATCCTGCTCAACTTCAAGGGCAACAGCGTCAACGGCTTTGCGCCGCCCGACACGAACGCCGCTGTCGGTGCCACACAGATCATGCAGCACGTCAACGTCGTCCACAGCATCTACAACAAGACCACCGGCGTCAAGATCCTGGGCCCGACCTCGAACAGCAGCTTCTGGTCGGGCTTCGGAGGCAGCTGCCAGACCAGCGGCAACTCCGGCGATCCGGTCGTCAACTACGACAAGGCCGCCGGGCGCTGGGTCGTGCTCCAGCCGGTTTTCTCCGCACCCTACATGTACTGTATTGCTGTCTCGACGACGTCGGATGCCACCGGGACCTACAACCGATACGCGTTCAACCTGGGGTCCAGCAACCTACCCGACTATCCGAAGCTCAGCGTCTGGCCTGACGGCTACTACGTGACGAGTAACAGCTTCCTGGGCGGCTCCAGCTTCGTGGGCGCGCAGGCCTGCGCCGCGGACCGCACCAGTATGCTGGCCGGCCTGTCGGCCACGATGATCTGCTTCCAGCGCTCCA
>DAINRN010000388.1:0-4047 GCA_036741815.1 Acidobacteriota bacterium | reverse complement strand
GCCCTGCTTGGCCGAGCCGCCCGCGGAGTCCCCCTCCACCAGGTACAGCTCGCTCTTCTCGGGGTCGCGCTCCTGGCAGTCGGCCAGCTTGCCGGGCAGGCCCGCCCCGTCGAGGGCGCCCTTGCGGCGGGTCAGGTCGCGCGCCTTGCGGGCCGCCTCGCGCGCCCGCGCCGCCTCCAGCACCTTGAAGACGATGCGCTTGGCCACGGCCGGCGTCTCCTCGAAGAAGGCGGAGAGCCGGTCGCCCATGAGGCTCTCCACGATCCCCTTCACCTCGGAGTTGCCGAGCTTGCCCTTGGTCTGGCCCTCGAACTGGGGGTTGGGCACCTTCACGCTGATGACAGCGGTGAGGCCCTCGCGCGCGTCCTCGCCCTGGAGGGGCTCCGCCATGTCCCTGCCCACGCCGGAGGACGTCGCGTAGTTGTTGAGCGAGCGCGTGAGCGCGCTCTTGAAGCCCACCATGTGCGTCCCGCCGTCGTGGGTGTTGATGTTGTTGGCGAAGGAGTAGATGTTCTCCGCGTAGCCGTCGTTCCATTGCAGAGCGATCTCGACCCCCACGCCTTCCCGCGTCCCTTCGATCATGATGGGCCGGGGATGGAGCGTCTCCTTGTTGCGGTTCAGGTGCTCCACGAAGGAGGCGATGCCGCCCTCGTACTGGAAGCGGTTCTTCTTGCCGTCCCGCTCGTCCTCCAGCACGATGAGGATGCCGCGGTTCAGGAAGGACAGCTCGCGCAGGCGCTGGGACAGGGTTTCGAAGGTGAAGGCGGTGGTCTCGAAGATCGTGCCGTCGGGCTTGAAGCGGATCTTGGTCCCGCGCTTGTCGGTGACGCCCACGTTCTCCAGCGGGCCCTGCGGCGTCCCCCGCTCGTACCTCTGGCGGTAGACCTTCTTGTCCCGCCAGATCTCGACCTCCAGGTTCTCGCTGAGCGCGTTCACCACGGAGACGCCTACCCCGTGCAGGCCTCCCGAGACCTTGTAGGACTTCTTGTCGAACTTGCCGCCGGCGTGGAGCTTGGTCAGGACCACCTCGGCCGCGTCCATGCCGGCAACCGTGGGGTGCGGCCCCACGGGGATGCCGCGGCCGTTGTCCACCACGGTGACCGAGTTGTCGATGTGGATGGTGACGTTGATCTCCGTGCAGTAGCCGGCCAGCGCCTCGTCCACCGAGTTGTCGACCACTTCGTAGACGAGGTGATGCAGACCGGCCTCGGCCGTGGATCCGATGTACATGGCGGGACGGACGCGCACCGCCTCCAGGCCCTCGAGGACGCGGATGGCCCCCGCGCCGTACTCCGCCTCCGCGTCCACGGTCTTGATGTCGTCGGTCATGGCCCCCGGAAAACCCTCCTATGCCGCCCGGACCCGTCCGTCCCTCACCTCGAACACGTTTCCCAGCCCGGCCAGCCGCGCCACCCAGTCCCGGTGGGCGGTGGTCACCAGGGCCTGGCCCCGCTCCGCCACGGTGCGGCACAGGATGCGCAGCCGCTCCTCGTCCAGCTCGGAATCGAGATCGTCGAGCAGGGCGACCGGCGCCTCGCCGCGCTCCTGGCGGTACACCTCGATCGCGGCCAGCGTCAGGGCGAGCAGCAGGCTCCGCGCCTGCCCGGAGGACGCGACGTCCGCCGCCTCCTCCCCGTCCACGCGCAGGGCGATCGCGTCGCGGTGGGGGCCGACCAGGCTCCGACGCGCCCGCCGCTCCGCGCTACGCGCCCCGTGCACCTGCTCGCGGAGCATCGCGCGCTGGGCCTCCTCGTCCGCGGGCGGCTCGGGCTCCGGGGCCAGGTCGTAGGCCTCGCGCCCGACGGGGAAGCCCCCGCCGTTGCGCAGCGCGGCGCGCAGACGCCGCGCATAGTCCGCGCGGCGATGCCGCAGGCGCGCCCCCAGCGCGACGAAGCGCTCGTCCCAGGCCTCGAGGTCGTCCCTCCCCGCCTCGAGGGCCGCGTTCCGCTGGGCGAGGACGCGCTCGTAGTCCCGCGCCTCCTGCCGGAAGCCCGGCCAGAGCGTGGAGGCGCCGCGGTCCAGCATGGCCCGGCGCTCGCGCATGGGGCCCCGGATCACGCGCAGCCGGTCCGTGGCGTAGACCGCCACCTCCAGCCGCCCCTGGTAGTCTCGGGGCGCGACGTCGCGCCCGTCGACCCGGAAGCGCCGCGTCCCGGGCCGGATCTCCACCTCGAGGCGCGTCGTCCGTCCACCGGCACCGTCGACCGTGCTCCCCCGCGCCTGCAGCGCGGGCGCGCCCCGGCGGATGGCGGCGGCGGTCTGCTCGGTGCGGAAGGAGCGCCCGCGGGCCAACAGGCCCACCGCCTCCAGGAGGCTGGTCTTGCCCTGAGCGTTGCTCCCCACCAGGAGGTTCAGGCCGCTGCCCAGGACCAGCTCCCCTTTTTCGATGTTCCTCAGCTCGGACACCTCCAGCCGCTCAACCCACACGCACGGGCCCCACGCTACAGGCGCATGGGCATGACGACGTAACGATAGTCCACCTCGGTTCCCCCCCGGGGCCGGAACACGCCCTGGCTCTCGTGGTCCTTCAGCTCCACCGCGACCTCGTCCGTGCCCGCGGCGCCCAGGAAATCCAGCAGGTACTGGGCGTTGAATCCGATCTCCACCGCCGGCCCCTTGTAGTCCGCGGGCAGCGACTCCCGCGCCTCTCCCAGGTCCGGGGAGGAGGCCTGCAGGTCCAGCTTCCCCGCCTCCAGCGAGACCTTGATGGCGCGGCTGCGCTCCGAGGAGAGGAGGCTCACCCGGCGGATGGCCGTGGCCAGGGCCTCGCGCCCGATCGCCACCGTCTTGTCGCCCGCCACCGCGATCACCTTCTCGAAGGCCGGGAACTGCGCCTCCACGGTCTTGGAGGCCAGCGTCCTCCCGCCGGCGGTGAAGACCAGGTGGTTCTCCACCTGCTGGAACGTCGCGCTGTCCTCCGTCTCCAGGAGGCGTGCCAGCTCGTGGATGGCCTTGCGCGGCACCAGGACCCGTTGGGGCTCCGGCACCTTCAGGGCGGCCTTGCGATGGGCGTAGGACAACCGGTGCCCGTCCGTGGCCACCATGCCGGCCCCATCCTTGTCCAGGAGGAGCAGGGCCCCCGCGAGGTAGTAGCGCGCGTCTTCGGCGGTGATGGCGAAGGCGGTGCGGGCGATGAGATCGCGCAGCACCTCGCCGGGGATCTCGATCCCGCCGCGGGCCTTGCCTTCCGGCAAGGCAGGGAAGTCCTCCTTGGGCAGGCCCGCCATCTTGAACGACACCTTCTCGCAGTCGATGGCCACCCAGGAGTCGGGCAGCACCCGCAGCCGGACCTCGCTCTCCGGCAGCGAGCGCATGATCTCGTACAGCTTCTTGGCCTGGAGCGTGATGGCGCCCTCGGCCACCACCTCGGCGGGGCAGCCGCAACGCAGCGACACCTCGAGGTCCGTGGCCGATATGCGCACCTCGCTCCCCCGCGCCTCCGCCAGGACGTTCGACAGGATGGGGATGGAGTTCTTCCGCTCCACAATGCCCTGGACGAGGTGGAGCTCCCTGACCAGGTCGCTCTTCCGGACTTTGATCTCCATTCCTCTTACCTCCAGGTGTCTCTCTTCAAAGGAGCCTTTATTACGACTTGGAGAGATCTTGCGGAAAGGCAGGAAATGGGCGCAAGTCCACCTTCCACCCGGGCTTGGCCTGTGCGCACTCTTGTGCGGTGGCCGCCTCTTTCCCCCCCGGGCATGTGGAGGACGCCCTTCCGTGGGAAGGCTCCGCTCCTATGATCGCGTCTCGAGGTGGAAAAGGGGGCTAACCTCATCGGAACGCTTGCACGAAGCTGTTGATGAGCCTGTCGAACTCCGGGTCCCGCTTGCGCAGGCCGTCGATCTTGCGGACGGAGTGGATCACCGTCGAGTGGTGCTTTCCGCCGAACCCCTTGCCGATCGCCGGGAGGGAGGCGTGGGTCAGGGTCTTGGTCAGGTACATGGCGATCTGCCGGGGCACCGCCACCGCCTTGGAGTTGTTCTTGGCCTTGAGCTCGGCCAGCTTCACGTTGTAGTGGTCGGCCACGAACTTCTGGATCATCTCGAT
>DAINRN010000387.1:3400-4051 GCA_036741815.1 Acidobacteriota bacterium | reverse complement strand
CGGCGACCGCGAGGCCTTCCTCTGCCGCGAAGCAACGAAAGTGTACGAAGAGTACGTTCGCGGATCCCTGACCGAGCTGCGCGACGATCTGGCCGCGCGCAGCTCGGTCAAAGGTGAATTCGTCATCATCGTCTCGGGCGCGTCTGATAGTCCCAGCTCTTCAGAACCGGTCGAGGTCCTGTTTTCCCGCCTCACCGCGGAAGGCAAGACGCGCCGCGCGGCGGTGAAGGAGGCGGCTCGGATCCTCGGCCTCCCCGCGCGCGAGGTCTACCGGCGAGTGCTGGCGGCGACAGACCGCGGCGAGTGACCCCTCGCGGCGACCGCTCCGCCCGCCCACCCTCCGATCACCTTGAGCATCATGCTTGCCGCGTACAAGAGCCGCCAGCTCCCCTCCGATCCCAGCACCAAAGGCACCATGAATAAGGACGCCAGCGCCCCGACGAGCGTTCCGTCCAGGTGCGGTTGCTGCGTCGATCTTCGAGCAACCCGAAGCGCAAACAGAAAGACGATCAGGGTGCCGAGGGTTGGCCCGACCACCGCCCCCGCCTGCCGGGCCGCCTCTTGGAAAGCGCCCGGCTCCTGGCGAGGCGTCACGAGCGTCACGTCGACGGCAGCCACGACGCCGACGATCGCTACCGTACAGACGTGCGC
>DAINRN010000387.1:0-3390 GCA_036741815.1 Acidobacteriota bacterium | reverse complement strand
AGATACGCAGCCAACGTCGCCCGTCGCGTCCTTCGGTCCCGGCACCCGGCGGCAAATCTAGCGGCTCTTCGCGCCGCTCGCTCGCAGCGACACGATCTTCTGCCGGATGGCGCCCAGGTGATACGCGGCGTGGGCGATGGACCCCACGGCCTCGCCGAAGGCTTCGGCGCTCGAGGACGCGCGCGCCTCGACGGCCCGGCGCAGGCGCTGGTACTCCCGGCCCACCCGGGCGACCAGCTCCTTCCACGCGGTCTCGTCCACGGAGGTCACGCGCCAGCTCTCCTTCCAATCGACGGGCGTCTGGTCACCTTCGATGGCGGCCGCGGACGCCGCCATGGCAAACGCGATGTGATGCGCATGGGCGGCGATCGACGTATCTCCCCAGACCCGTGACGCCTCTTCGGCGCTCACCGTTCCCAGCGCGCCCAGCAGCCCGGCATCGGGCCTCTTGTCGATGAAGTAGGTCCAGCTTCCCGACGGCCCTTCCACCGCTTCCCGCAGGACGCTCAGCAGCTGCCGGACGGCGGCGCCCGTCTCGATCTCCGCCATTTCAGGACCTCCTCTCCCATGCGGTGAATTATCTCAACGGAAATTCGCGGTCAGGGAACAGCTCCGAAGGGTCCACCTTGCGGGACAGACGGAGCAGCACCGGTTTCATCAGGTCGCGGCGGTCGTAGGTCACGCCGAGGCGATCCAGGCGACGCTCGAGTTTCTCCGCCGCGGTGGGATTCACCGCGATCAGGGCCGCCTCCGGAGCGGCTTCGACCCGCTCGCGGTACTCGAAGTACTCGGTTGTCGTCGGACCGAGCTTGCTCGAGCAGGTCACGCCCTCCTCGGAGAGGAAGTTGACCTTCGTGGCGATGGTGAAGTCGGTGTAGCACCAGCGGACGCCTTCATCCTCGAGATCGCGGACGAAGCGCCGCCACTCCGCGTCGGAGCGGAGCGTGGGCACGGCCTGGCCGAGGGACCCGATGGCGCCGAAAGCGATGAGGGCCGCCATCGCGAAGCGCCGGAGCCGCTCGTCCAGGGCCCGGGCCAGGAAGGTGGGCAGGGCGGCCATCGAGAAAAGAAGGTAGCGGGCGTTGCCGGGGATGGCCGGGAGCGCGGTGACGGCGACGGTGACGTTGATGACGATCAGAAGGAGCAACACTCCCAGCGCCCCGTTTCGCTCGCGCGCGGCGGTCACCGCCGCCAGCACCGTCGCGAGTAGGGCGAGGCCGGCCACAATCCACGCGGCGTCCCGGAACACGGCGTCGATGGCCGGGGAGTAGCCCAGGTCGTAGCCGAGCAGGACCGGGACCTGGTCGAACGCGACCGCGAATGCGCGGCTTGGCAATCCCGGTCCCGCGCCGACGGCGCCGACGCTCTCGGCCCCGACGAGATAGCGGAACGAGGCCCACCCCTCGCTCGCGTTCCAGAGGAGACCGGGGAGATAGCCGAGGGCGAGGCCGCCCGCGAACCCGAGCGCAGGCCGGAGGACACGGATGCGGCTCGCGGCAAGGAGGACGAGGCCGACCGTCGCGACGTGGATCGCGGCGAGGATGTGGGCCCAAAACGCAAGGCCCAGCAGGATCCCCGCCACCGCGGCGGACGGCGTGGACGGCGGATCCTTCGACTGCAGCCATCCCGCGGCCACGACGAGCGCCCAGGTCCCGAGGGCGAGGACCTCCACGTAGTTGCCGTCGTTGCTCAGGCTGTAGCGCGTCACGAAGGCCGGGGCGAAAGCCAGGTAGAGCCCGGCGGCCAGCGCGGTCCAGGGCCGGGCAGGCGCGGCGAGCCGAGCCAGGCGGTAGACCGCGGCCACGAAGAGCGCATAGAAGAAGACGGACACGAGCGCGAAGGCCCGCGCGGGGTCGATCAGAGCGGCCAGGGGCGCGGTGAGGTTTCAGGCTGCCGCTGTAGGGCACGTGGGGGACGAACACGAGGTGGTCGGCGCCGTCCCGCACGTGGAGGGCGACGATCCCCGAGAGCGCGCCGTCCGGCGTGACGTAGCCGGCCGCGCCCTGCCAGGCCAGGGGCAGGCGGAAGAGCACGGTCAGGGCGATCACGAGCCAGAGGGCCTTGTCCGACGCAACGGATGACGCGGCCGAGACTGCGCGCCGTTCCCGAATCATCAAGACAAACAACGGGACGGCACAGAGAAGGGCCAGGACTGCTGGAGGAACGGAGGCGAGCCAGGCTGGACGGAAGGGGGCGGCCGCGTCGAACCACCGGAGGACGAGGAGGATCCAGGACGCGGCCGCCAGAGATATTGCGGCGCCGCGCCGTTTCACGGATCGCGGCGCCGCTGAGCCACGAAGATGAGGTCCAGCGAGTAACGCGGGGCCAGGGCGCCGGCTGCAAGCAGGACCCGCATGAGCGGTACCGCCCACCGGCGGTTCCAGCGCCTCTGCAGGCGGTCGAGCTTGGGCTGGGGCGAGAGCCAGTTCAGGGCCAGCTCCAGGTGGAGGCCGGTGGCCTCCAGGACCTCGAAGCCTTCGTCGTGGAGGAGGGCGCGGGCCTCGTCGTAGGACAGCTCGCTCAGGTGGTCGGGGCTGTAGGGCCGCTCGGACCCGTCCACGAGATTGGCCAGCCGCAGCCGGTTCGGCGTGGTGAGGATGAGCACACCGCCGGGCCTCAAGACCCTGCGAAACTCCGCCAGCCCCGGCCGTGGGTCGACCAGGTGCTCGATCAGCTCGCCGGCGAAGAGCGCGTCGAAGGCCGCGTCGCAGAAGGGCAGGGGATGAGCCTCGGCCACGAGCCAGCGCACGTCGGGGAACAGCGCCTTGCGGGAGAGGAGCAGGTCGTGGTCCACGTCGGCGGCGGTGATCGTGAAGGGCCAGTCGGGGCGGATCTCCGTGAAGAGGCTCCGCCCGCAGCCGGCGTCCAGCACCTGCCCGCCGCGGGGGATGCGGGACAGGAACAGCTTCTCCAGCTTCCGCAGCATGGCCGCGTGCAGCTCGTGGAGGAACGGCTCGGGCGGCGTGTAGCCGTGCGTGGCGTGGACGCGGTGGTAATACGCCCGCAGCACGTCCGGGTCGGCCACCTTGCCCGCCACGAACCGGTTCTCCAGGAGGCGGTGATCGGGGGAGCGCAGCACCAGCTGGATAGCGATGACGGGGTCGAACACGTAGTCCGGGTTCGACCAGGAGTCCGTGGCCGGCTCGCGCCCCGCGGCCGTCTCCTTCCAGAGCGACCCGGGGCCGATGGAGGTCAGGTCCAGTCCGATGGCCGTCTCCGCCTCCCCCTCCGGAAGCGCGAACCGCCACCATCCCACGTGGGTCTCGGGGTGCTTCTCGCGCAGGTGCGAGTAGAGGTCGAGGGTGAACACGTGGCGGGCCGCGTCCCGGATGCGGCTCCGGAAGCGCAGGGTCCCACGTCGGGTGCTGAGGTCGATGCTGGGAGTCAGGG
>DAINRN010000386.1:0-4051 GCA_036741815.1 Acidobacteriota bacterium | reverse complement strand
ACCGTCCACCAGTCCATGGGCTCGGTGGCGCCCCAGGGGTCCATGTACGCGGAGACCCGGATGAGGACCTCGGCGCCGGCCGCGGCGAGCTGGCGCAGCGCCTCCGGGAACAGCCAGTCGTAGCAGATCGCGCACCCCAGGCGCCCGATCTCGGTGTCGGCCACCGGGAAGAGCGTCTCGTCGTAGCCGGGCAGGTCGTGCGGGCTGGCGTGGACCTCGTACGGTATCCAGGGGTTCACCTTCCGGTACTTGTAGAGGATCCCCTGCGGGCCCACGAGGCAGGTCGTATTGAAGACGACGCCCGGCCACCTCGGGTCCTGCTCGAGCATCGATCCCGTCTGGACGTAGAGGCCGTGCTCCCTGGCCCGGGCCGCGATCCGCTCCGTGTGCTCGTTCGGCACCGGCACGGCCAGCTTCTCGACGAGCTCCGCCACCGTCACATAGATGGGCGCCGCGTGCGCGAACTCGGGGAAGACCACCAGGCGGACGGGGAGGAAGGGGGCGGCGCCCGCCACCGCGGAGTCGATCATGGACAGCATGCGGTCGGTGTTGGACCGCATCTGCGCGCGGTCGATGGGGTTGGGCAGGTCGGTCTGGCAGGCCGCGGCGGAGTAGCGGATGTGGGTCACGGGCGCGCCTCCGGGGCGAGCGCCGCCTCCAGGCGCGCCATGGGCGCTCGCACCACGC
The DNA here is from genome assembly GCA_036741815.1 of Acidobacteriota bacterium. Lineage (GTDB taxonomy): Bacteria > Acidobacteriota > Vicinamibacteria > Fen-336 > Fen-336 > DAINRN01. Next base: position 3,364 of record DAINRN010000386.1, on the reverse strand, counting down.
GGGTGTTGTACCGCTCGAGGTACGCGGCCCGCGCGGGCGTGAGCGGATACGCGGCCGGCGGGGCGTACGGGTAGCCGGGCATCCCGTGATAGGGCAGCGGCCCCAGGGCATCGGGGGTGGCGGAATGGATGTCCATCTCCTTGCTGAAGCCGTCGGCGTGGAGCAGGTAGGTGCGCGTCCAGCCCGGGGGAAGCGCAGGCAGGCGGGCGGCGTCGAAGGTCACGGCCACCTCGTCGCCGGGCGGCGAGATCACGAACATGTCGTCGGCCGCCAGGAGCAGCTCGCGCACGTCGCCGGTGCGCGTGTAGCGGCCGGGCAGGACCTTCCAGGGCGAGGCGCGGGACACACGGCCGTAGTCGTAGGAGAAGGGCTCGCGGCCGTCGGGCGTGACCGGCGCGGAGAAGCCGCGCTCCCGCAGGTCCCCGGCCATCGGCTCGAGGCGCGCGGGGTCGAGGGCGACCGGAGCGGACCGGCCCACGCGCGCCTCGTCCCAGTAGACGCGCATGTTGGTCACGATGCGGACCCGCCGGCTGGCGCCGCGCCAGCGGCCTGCCATGGGCACGGGCACGGTCTGCGGCCGGCCCACCGGGATGCCGACCTCCTCCACGACGGTCCGCCAGACGCCGGCTGCGTCCTCCGTTTCCAGACGCGGCGGAGACAGCTCCAGGCCCGCCTGGTGGGCGGCCACGTTGTCGCTGGAGAAGGCGTAGTCGGTCCAACCCGTGAGCAGCAGCACGGCGTCCTCGCCCGCCTCGGGGCCCAGGTCGAGTACCAGGCCGTGCTCCTGCGCGTAACCACGGATGCGGTGCAGCGGGAACCCGTCCGCGAAGTCGTGGTCCAGCTCGCCCAGCGCGGGCAGGACGTCGCGGCCCGCGTCATCCCGCGCGGAGACCGGCGGGCGCAGGTCCCGCACGGCGAACATCCGGAAGGCGGGGGGCGCGGACCTCATCCCCTCGTCGGGGAAGACCTCCACGTCCGCCGGGTGCGCCACGGCCAGCAGCGACAGCCGGTCCAGGAACACCGCCTCCTCCAGCTCGTTGGTGACCCGGAGCTCGTAGCGGCCGTCGCGGGGGTGCAGCTGGTCGGCGCGGATGCGGACGTACTCGTCGGGGTCGGGAGTGTTGTAGTGCCCGGGCCCGTGCCAGTAGCCCATCTCCCCGCCGCCCATGAAGTCGGTCACGAACTCGAAGCGGGTCCCGTTCCAGGCGTAGAGGAAAGGGCATGACGAGGGCTTGCGGTCCAGCTCCTTGATGAGAAACACGGCCACGGCCGGGCTGGACGCGCCCAACGTGGGACCGGTCATGAGTTCGGTCTGCAGGACACCGGAAGGCCAGAGCACGCGCACCGCGTCCGCCGACGCCCGCGACCCCAGGCCGAAGACGACGTCCGCGGGGGCCGGCGCGGGCGTGACCGCGTAGGTCTCCAGCTTCTGGTGGAGGCTTCCCGCGCGTACCTCGACCTTGGCCCCCGTCCCCGTCCGGTTGCTCACCAGCCCGGCGAGGCGGACGGGCAGCGCGTGGTTCTTGCCGCCGCCGTTGTCGAGGATCCGCAGCTCGCCCGAGGGCAGGCGCACGACGAGGTCGGTGTCGCCGTCCCCGTCCAGATCGGCCGCGGCCACCGACGGCGGCGCGCCCGCGGTGCCGGGCCATGCGCCGACGCGCGGCCCGAGCGCCGATGCCGTCACGTCGGCCCAATCCGCGCCGAGGTTGCGGAGGAGCCGCGGGCCGCGCCGGGTGAACGTCAGGATGTCGAGCAGCCCGTCGTCGTCGTAGTCGAGGGCGAGCGCGCGCTGCGTGCCCGAGGATCCGGCCGGGGCGGGGCCGAGTGTGAAGCGGCCCCGAGCGTCGCTCAGCGCCAGCAGGTCGGGGCCCTCGTCCACCCCGAAGAAGAAGTCGGTCACGGAGTCCTTGTTCAGATCGCCCGCGGCCACGCATCGGAAGGCCGCGGAGGTCTTGAGGCCGACCTCCGCCGCCACGTCGCGGAAGCTGCCGTCGCGCCGGTTCTGATAGAGCGCGGGCGGGCCGCCCGGCCGCACGAAGAGCAGGTCCACGTCGCGGCGGTTGTCGAAATCGGTGGGCACCAGCGCCACGGCGCCGCCGCGGTCCGCCAGGCCGGCGGCGGTGGTCCTGTCCTTGAAGTGGCCGGCGCCGTCGTTCTGGAACAGGGCGAGCGCCCCCTCGCTGCCCACGACCACGTCCAGGTCGCCGTCGTGATCGGCGTCCACGAATGCCGCGGTCGCCGCTGCGGCCCCGGCCGAGGCCAGGCCGGCGTCCGCGGTCCGGTCGGAAAGCCGCCCGCCGTCGTTGTGCAGGAGCGCGAGTCCGGCCGCGCGCAGGACGAGGAGGTCGGTCTTCTCGTCGTTGTCGTAGTCGCCGGCGATAGCTGCCCCGGACGCGACCGCGGCGATGCCCCACCCCGCGGTCGCGTCCTCGAAACGACCAGACCGGTTCTGATAAAGACGCGGACCCTCCGGACCGGTGACGAAAAGATCGAGCTGACCGTCACCGTCCAGATCGGCGGGGACGACACCGCCCCCCGCCGCCGGACCCGAACCGGCACGCGCGCCGGACGCGAAAGGGCGCGCGAAGCGCTGGGCAGTGACGTCGACGAATGTATTCGGCGGCGTGGGGCGGTGTATGAGCTCCGGTTCCGCGCCCGTGGAGACGATGGCCTCGGCGTATCGCCCCTGGTCCGGGTAGCTCTGCCCGATGGTGGTGCCGTATCCACCCTCGCGCAGCTGCCGGAACCGCTCCATGGCGGCCTGGCTCTCCTCCGCGCGCCCGGCCCGGGCCAGGGCCAGGCCGAGGTTGTAGGCCGCCGTGGCGCTGTACGGCTCCGCGTCCAGCGCGGCCTTGAACTCCGACGCGGCCGCGGGATAGCCACGCTCCTGCATGAGGATCTGGCCCAGGTTCACGTGCGCGCCCACGTCATGGGCGTCGATCTCCACCACCCGGCGGAACGCCTCCCGCGCCTCCTCGGTGGCGCCCGCGGAGCGCGCGGCCAGGCCGAGGATGTAGTGCGGCTGGGCCAGGGCGGGCAGAACGCGCGCGGCCGCCTGCGCCTCCGCGCGCGCCTCCTCGACGTGCTGCGCGTTGAAGAGCGCCACGGCCAGGTTGGCGCGCACGACGGCCAGCGTGGGGCGCAGCGCGAGGGCCTGCTTGAACGAGGTCACCGCCTCCTCGTAGCGGAACTGCTCCAGGAGCGCGACCCCGACGTTGTTGGCGCGGAAGGCGGCCTCGGCGTCGCCCCGCGGGGCCTCGGCCGGTTGCGGCACGGCCGCGCCCAGAGTTCCGGAGCAGGCCAGGGCCAGAAGCGCCCGAGCGACGCGAGCATGTAGGCAGCACGGTTGGCGGCGCGGTGAAAA
>DAINRN010000385.1:0-4072 GCA_036741815.1 Acidobacteriota bacterium | reverse complement strand
GACCAGGCCCGGCCGGACGGGCCGCGCGGGCAGCACGATATAGGAGGCGCCGTAGCGCGCGGCCAGGGCCAGGAGCTCGTCGTCGGACAGGGAGGGATAGGCGTCCCCGCGCAGGGCCTGCATGCGCTCGCCCCACTCGCGGACGAAGCCGTCGTCGAAGTACTGCTGCGTCCCGTCCTTCCATTCCGCGACCGCCGTGCGCTCCGAGAAGACACGGAAGCCCGCCTCCCGGGGCGGCGTGAGGAATACCGCGTCCTTCGGCGTGCTACGGCGCGCCCAGTCCTGCGCCTCGCGCCAGCCGCCGGCTTCCCACCGCACGCGGGCCGTGGCATAGGCCTGCGGCGCCAGCCACAGCAAAGTGCCGAGGGCGCCGGCGGCGGCCAGGACGCGGCGGGGCCGGCCCCCGAGCTGACGGCCCACCGCCACCGCCACGGCCACCGCCGCCGCGCCCATGACCAGCGGCGCCACGAGGTGCGGGACGAGGTCGGCCAGGAAATCCACGCTGGGGGCGCGCCCGCTCCAGCGCCGGACGAGAACGAGCACCCCGGCCGCGGCGAGGCGGGCCCACGGCGCCGCGGCGGGCCGGCCCGCGATGGCCTGCACCGCCACCGCCACCGGCAGCAGCACCTCGAGGCCCGGCACGAAGACGAGGACCGCTGTCCCCGCCGCTACCGCGCGCGCGAAGCCGCCCTCGCGGCAGCCGCTCACGATCCCGGCCGCGATCACGGCCTGGAGGAGGACCATGAGAAAGCGCCAGGAGCGGTGGGGCTGGAGCTGCAGCACGGCCTTTACGGGGAGCCACTCGGTGAAGACGCTGCCCGCCACGAAGAGGACCGCGGTGGCCAGGACGAAGAGGGCCACCAGCCGGCGCCGCTCGAGAGGCAGCGCCGAAGCGGCCAGCGCCCCGAGCGCGAGCAGGGCGGCGGCGTCCGGGAGGTCGGAGAGGAACGCGCTCGGGAAGCTGTGGTGCGACGAGCGCAAGCGCAGGAGCTCCAGCCACTCGGGCGTCATGGGCGTGCCGCGGGCCACGGCCCAGACCGCCAGCGGCAGGAGGGGCAGGATCGCCGCCGCCAGGAGCCGCACGGTGCGCGGCGTCCCCGCCGCGCGCCGCTCCCACAGGACGACGAGCACCATGGGGACGAGCACGTAGACGGAGTAGAGCAGGTGGTTGTACGCGCCGAGCGACAGCACCAGCAGCGGAAGGAACCGGCGGCCCTCGAGGAACCAGGCCATGGCCCAGATGGCGAGGGCGGAGGCCACGTGGGAATGGCTGAAGGCCGGACGGTACAGCGCCTCGCCCGCGAGGCCGATGCGCACGGGGACGGCGAAGAGGACGGCCAGCGCGCCGGCGGCATCCCCGCCCGCCCAGCGCCCGATCCGGTAGATCCCCGCGAAGGTGGCGGCCATGGTGGCCACGTACAGGAAGAAGAAGGCGGCCGGGATCGATTGCGGCCCGGGCAGGAGCAGCGCGAGGAGGCGGTAGAAGACGGTGGGGAACGACTCTGCGGTGGCCACCATCACGTCGCCGGGATAGAGGCCCGCGTCCATCAAGCGCTTCAGGATCGGGACCGTGATCCCGTGGTTGGAGTCGCCGTAGCGGTAGCCGATGAGGCTGGTCCCGGCCAGGGCGAGCAGGCCGGCGAGGGTGGCCGCCTCCGTCAGCCGCAGCCAGGCGGGGACGTGGGGCGCGGCCGTCGCTACCGGACTTCCCAGGTATCGCCGGCGCGGAGCAGCTGGCCGAGGTCTCCCTTCCCCTTCTTGGCCACGACCTGGCGGAGCTGATCGTTCATCCCGACCTCGTACTGCGGCGCGTCCACCGCGCGCAGGACCCCGAGCGGCGTAGGGAACCCGGGCATGCCGTCCATCCTCGAGAGGAGGAAGGCGTAGGCGGGATTGGGATGGGCCTCGTCGTGCACGAGCAGGTCCTTTTCCGTCACCTCGCCGCTGAGGGTCACGACCTGGAGCTCGATCCCGCTCATGCGGATCCCCTTGTCGCGGTTCTTGCCGAAGACGAGCGGCTTGCCGTGCTCGAGCAGGATCGTGTGATCGTCCTTGACGTCCCTCTCGGTGAGGTTCTCCCAGGCCCCGTCGTTGAAGATGTTGCAGTTCTGGAGGATCTCGATGAAGGCCGTGCCCTTGTGCGCCGCCACCCGCCGGAGGACGGTCTTGAGGTGGGGCTGGAAGACGTCCACCGATCGGGCCACGAACGTGGCCTCCGCGCCGAGGGCGAGCGAGACCGGGTTGAAGGGGCGGTCCACCGAGCCGTAGGGCGTGGACTTGGCCTTCTTGCCGATCTCGGACGTCGGGGAGTACTGCCCCTTGGTGAGGCCGTAGATCTTGTTGTTGAAGAGCAGTACCTTCAGGCCCACGTTGCGCCGCAGCATGTGGATCGTGTGGTTGCCGCCGATCGACAGCGCGTCGCCGTCGCCGGTGGCGACCCAGACCTCGAGCTCGGGGCGCGTGATCTTGAGCCCGGTGGCCACGGCGGGGGCCCGGCCGTGGATGGTATGGAAGCCGTAGGTGTTGATGTAGTACGGGAACCGGCTCGAGCAGCCGATCCCGGAGATCACCACGAACTTCTCTTTCGGGATCCCGAGCTCCGGGAACACGGACTGCACGGCGGAGAGGATGGCGTAGTCGCCGCAGCCGGGGCACCACCGGACCTCCTGGTCCGTCTGGAAGTCCTTCTTCGTCTGTAGGGGAAGGCTGGTGGTCACGACAGCACCTCTTGGATCTTGGCCTCGATCTCCGACTGCTTGAACGGCTTGCCCTGGATCTTGTTGTAGCCCTCCGCGTCCACCAGGTACTTCGCGCGCAGCAGCCACACAAGCTGGCCCATGTTCATCTCGGGCACCACCACCTTCTTGTAGCGCTTCAGGACCTCGCCGAGGTTCTTGGGGAGCGGGTTCAGCCAGCGCAGGTGGACGTGGCCGATGCGCCGCCCCTTGGCCCGCTGCGCCCCCAGGGCCGCGGTGATGGGCCCGTAGGTCGAGCCCCAGCCCACGAGCAGCAGGTCGCCGTCGGGGTCGCCGGCCGGCACCGCGTCCGGGACGTCCTTGACGATGGCCTCCACCTTGGCCGCGCGCAGCCGCACCATGCGCTCGTGGTTCAGCGGCTCGTAGTTGATGTTGCCGGTCACGTCCTGCTTTTCGAGCCCGCCGATGCGGTGCTCGAGGCCGGGTGTCCCCGGGACGGCCCAGGGACGGGCCAGCGTCTCCGGGTGGCGCGCGTAGGGCATGAAACCGTTCGGGTCGGTCCGGAACTTCACCGGGAACGTCGGCAGCTCATCGAGGGTCGGGATCTTCCAGGGCTCCGCGCCGTTGGCCAGGTAGCCGTCGGAGAGGACGATCACCGGGACCATGTACTTGAGGGCGATGCGGCTGGCCTCGAGGGCCACCCAGAAGCAGTCCCCGGGCGTGGACGCGGCGAGCACCGGGATCGGCGCCTCCGAGTTCCGGCCGAAGAGGGCCTGCAGAAGGTCGGCCTGCTCGGTCTTCGTGGGCAGGCCGGTAGAAGGGCCGCCGCGCTGGATGTCGCAGATCACGAGCGGCAGCTCGGTGGCGATGGCCAGGCCCATGGCCTCGGTCTTCAATGCCATCCCCGGGCCGGAGGTGGTGGTGACGCCCAGCGCCCCGCCGTAGGCGGCGCCGATGACGGAGGTGATGGCGGCGATCTCGTCCTCGGCCTGGAACGTGGTCACGCCGAACTCCTTGTACATCGACAGCTCGTGCAAGATGTCGGAGGCCGGGGTGATGGGATAGCTCCCCTGGAAGAGCGGCAATCCCGCCTGCTGCGCCGCGGCGATGAAGCCGAGGGCCAGGGCCGTGTTGCCGCTGATGTTGCGGTAGAAACCGGGCTCCAGCTTCGCGGGCGGGACGTCGTAGCGGACCTGGAAGGCCTCGGTGGCATCGCAATACGCGTAGCCCGCCTTCATCGCAATCTTGTTGGCCTCGGCCAGGACGGGCTTGCTCTTGAACTTGTCGTCCAGCCACTTGTATGTGTTGTCCATGGGCCGGTTGTAGAGCCAGTAGCACATGCCCAGGGCGAAGAAGTTCTTGCACCGGTCCATGGA
>DAINRN010000384.1:0-4078 GCA_036741815.1 Acidobacteriota bacterium | reverse complement strand
CAATGCGGACGTGCTGCGGAAGGAGCTGGGGTTCGGGGGCCTGGTGGTCACCGACGCCATGGAGATGGCCGGCGCGCGAGGGGCCTGGAGCGGGGAGGCCGTGGTGCGGGCGGTCCAGGCCGGCGCGGACGTCGTCCTGCTGCCGCGCGACCCGGAGGTGGCCGTCCGCGCCCTGGTCCGCGCCGTGCGCGAGGGGCAGCTCGCCCCGGATCGCCTCGACCTCTCGGTCATGCGCATCCTCGAGACCAAGGAGCGGCTCGGCCTCCACAAGAACCGGCTCGTGGACCCCGCGGCCGTCTCGACGAGCGTCGGCCGTCCGGAGGACGTGGAGCGGGCTCTCGAGGTGGCGCGCAGCTCCATCACGGTCGTGCGCAACGAAGGGCAGATACTGCCGCTCCGCGCCGAGGACCCGCTCCGCCTGCTCCACCTCGTGCTGTCCAGCGACGCCCGCAACGACGCCATCCAGGGGATCCCGGAAGAGGAGCTGCAGGAGCGGCGGGTGGCCGTGCGGACCGTGAGCCTGGGCCCGGAGGTCTCGGAGGAGACGGCGGCCCGGATCGTGGCCGAAGCGGCGGAGTTCACGCACGTGGTGGCCTCGTGCTTCGTGCGGGTGGCGGCGTCGAAGGGGACCGCCGACATGTCGCAGAGCCACGCGCGGCTCCTGCAGGCCTTGCGGGCGGCGGGGCGGCCGCTGATCGTCGTGTCCTTCGGGAGCCCGTACCTGCTGCGGCAGTTCCCGGAGGCGCCCGTCTATATCTGCGCGTACGGGTCGGCGGAATCCAGCCAGCGGGCGGCCGTGGGCGCCCTGTTCGCAGAGTATGCTGTCGGAGGCAAGCTGCCGGTGACCCTGCCCGGCCTGTACCCCTATGGACACGGTCTCGAGATACCGAAGCGAGAGATGACGCTGCGCGCGGCCCGCGCCGAGGACGTCGGCTTCCGCGCGGACGGAATGGCGGGCGTGGACTCCGTGATGGAGGGGGCGCTGGCCGCCAGGGCCTTCCCCGGGGGCGTGATCGCGGTGGGCAAGGACGGAGCGCTCGTCCACCTGCGCGCGTTCGGCCGCCTCTCCTACGACGCCGATGCCCCCGAGGTGCGGACGGACACGATCTACGACCTGGCCAGCCTGACCAAGGTGATCGTGACGGCCACGGTGGCCATGATCCTGGTGGACGAGGGGCGGCTGGACCTCGGCCGCCCCGTCTCGGCGTTCCTGCCCCGCTTCCGCGGCGCGGACAAGGACAGGGTCACGGTCGAGAACCTGCTCACCCATTCCTCGGGCCTCGACTGGTGGGAGCCGCTCTACAAGGGCACGAAGGGGAAGCAGGCCTACGTGGAGAAGGTCGAGGCCATGGAGCTGAAGTACCCGCCGGGCACGAAGTCGCTCTACAGCGACCTCGGCCTCATCCTGCTGGGCGAGGTGCTCGAGCGCGTGGCGGGGGAGCCGCTCGACTCCTTCGCGCAGAAGCGCATCCTGGACCCGCTGGGCATGAAGGACACGCGCTATCGGCCGGGCCCCGAACTCCTGCCCCGGATCGCCCCCACCGAAAGGGATCCCTGGCGCGGCCGCGTGGTCCGCGGCGAGGCGCACGACGAGAACGCCTTTGCCATGGGCGGTGTGGCGCCCCACGCGGGCCTGTTCGGCACCGCCCCCGACGTGGCGCGCTTCGCGCAGATGCTCCTGAACGGCGGCGTCCTCGAGCACAAGCGCATCGTGTCGCGCGAGGTCGTCGACCAGTTCACGCGCCCGGCGGGCATCCCGGACTCCACCCGGGCCCTGGGCTGGGACACTCCCCATCCGGACTCGTCGGCGGGGAGCCGGCTCTCGTCCCGGTCGTTCGGCCACACGGGCTTCACGGGCACCTCGATGTGGATCGATCCCGAGCGGAAGCTGTTCGTCGTGCTCCTCACCAACCGCGTGCACCCCAGCCGCGAGAACAACGCGATCCGCGACGTGCGCCGCGCGGTGGCGGACGCGGTCGTGGACGGGCTGGAGCGGCCATGACGGCGGCGCGGCGTCTCCTTCCCGGGCTCCTGGCCGTCTGCGTGTCCTGCGGCGGCGGTCAGGACACGCTCACCGGAACGAACCCGCCTCCCGAGCCGGCGGCCAAGGATGCGGCCAAGAAGCCGAGCAAGCCCGCGGCGGGGGCGGCGCCGGCGGCGGTGGTGCAGGTCGGCCTGGACGTCCTCGACGCCGAGAGCCCGCCCCGCCTGAAGGGCAAGAAGGTCGGCCTGGTAGCGAACACGGCTTCCGTCACCGCGGACCTGCGATGGGCGGGAGACGTGCTCCTGAAGGAGGGCGTGGAGGTGGTGCGGCTCTTCACGCCCGAGCACGGCCTGCGGGTCCAGGCGGCGGACGGGGCCGAGGTCGGCGACTCCAAGCACGAGCGGACGGGGCTGCCGATCGTGAGCCTGTACGGCAAGAAGAAGAAGCCCGCGCCCGCCGACCTCGAAGGGCTCGACGCCCTCGTGTTCGACCTTCAGGACGTCGGGGTGCGCTTCTACACCTACGCCAGCACGCTCCTCCTCTGCCTCGACGCGGCGGCGGACGCGGGGATCGAGCTCGTCGTCCTGGACAGGCCGAATCCCCTCGGGGGAGAACGAGTGGAAGGCCCCGTCGCCGACCGCGCGGCCGTGCCCGAGAGCTTCGTGAACATGGCGCCCGGCCCACTGATCCACGGCCTCACACCCGGGGAGATGGCCCAACTGGTGAACGGCGCCCGCTCCAAGCCGGCCAAGCTCACGGTCGTTTCCATGAAGGGATGGACCCGCGCGATGACCTGGGCCGACACGGGCCGCTCGTGGATCGCGCCTTCGCCCAACCTCAAGGACGTGGAAGCGGTGGTCGCGTATCCGGGCGTGGCCCTGCTTTCGGGCACGAACGTGTCCGAGGGACGGGGCACGGACACGCCGTTCCTCCTGCTGGGGGCGCCGTGGGCCAAGGGCGCGGACCTCGCGACGGCGGCGGCGACGCCCGGCTTCACGCTGGAGCCCGCCACCTTCACGCCGCAGGCGGCGAAGGCGGCGCCGGACCCGATCCACAAGGCAGCCGAATGCTCCGGCGTGCGCCTCCACGTCGCGGACCCGAAGGCCGCGCAGCCGTACCGGCTGGGCGTGGCGCTCCTCCACGCGCTCCGCGGCCAGGCCGGCTTCGAATGGCGGGACGGCGGGGCGGCGCTCGACCGGCTGGTGGGCACGAAGAAGCTCCGCGAGGCGTTGGAGCGCGGCGACACGGTGGACGCCATCGTCGAGGCCGACGCGGCGGCCATCGAGGCCTTCAAGGCGCAGCGGAAGCCGGCGCTCCTGTACTGAGCCGGCGCGTGCGTCCGCCGGCCACGCGGCTGGCCAGGAGGCCCACCGCGACGGTGACGACCGCGCCCACCGCTACGTTCCAGGTCCAGGCCACGCCGGGGCGATGGAGAACGAGCGGGGCCAGCCTGCCCACGCTCAGGCTCACCGCCAGCCCCGCGGCCATGCCCGTCAAGGTCCCGATCGAGTTGGCGCTGCGCGTCAGCACCCCCAGCAGGAAGGCCCCCACGGTGGGCCCGGAGGCGTAGCCGAGGGCCGCCAGCCCTTCGTTGAGCGCGGAGTCGATGTTCCGCGCGAGCAGGGCCACCCCCATCTGCGCCAGACCCCACAGCACGGTGAAGGCCCGGGCCACCTTCATCTGCTGAGCCTCGCCCGCGCCCGGCCGGAAGTAGGGAAGGTAGAAATCCCGCACGGAGGTGGAGGCCATCGAGTTGAGCGACGGCGACAAAGCGGCGGCCACGATGGCGGCCAGGATGAAGCCGGTCCAGCCGGCCGGCAGCTCCGTCGAGATGAACGTGGGCAGGATCTCGTCCGCGCGCGCGAAGCGGCGGCCGGCGTAATGGGCCCAGAGGAGAGTGCCCAGGAGCAGGAACAGCGCGAACTGCGCCAGCACCAGGAAGCCCGAAAGGACGAGACCCACCGAGGCGTCCCGGCGGCTGCGGGCCACGAGCAGCCGCTGCACGAGGTAGTGGTCGGTGCCGTGCGTGGCCAGGGTCAGGAAGACGCCGCCCACGATCCCCGCCGCCAACGTGTAGGGTTGGGCGAGGTCCCA
>DAINRN010000383.1:2915-4081 GCA_036741815.1 Acidobacteriota bacterium | reverse complement strand
GGCCGAGGGCCGCCTCTGGTTCTTCGGGGGTATGACGGCGACGGGACGATCCGGGGAGATGTGGACGGCCACCGTCGCCGGCGCGTCGGGCGTCTTCTCGATCGGCGACGTGACCGTGGTCGAGGGCAACGGCGGCGCAACCGGGGCCACGTTCACGGTGTCCCTGTCCCCGGTCCAGGCCTCCGGCGGCAGCGTGAACTACGCCACGGCCGATGGCACCGCCACCGCCGGATCCGATTACCTGCCCGCCGCGGGCACGGTGGCCTTCGGCGCCTGCCAGGGGGCGGCGGCGGTCACGGTGCCCGTCGTGGGCGACCTGGTCGAGGAGCCGGACGAGACGTTCTTCGTGAACCTCTCGAACCCGGCGGGCGGCACGATCGCCGACGGCCAGGGCCAGGCCACGATCACCGACGACGATCCCACGCCCGCGGTCTTCGTCGAGGACTGCGCCGTGGGCGAGGGCAACGCGTCCAGCCAGCCGTGCCCGTTCCGTCTCAGCCTCTCGAACCCCAGCGCGTCCACGGTGAGCCTGAACTACGCGACGGCCAACGGCAGCGCCCAGGCGGGCAGCGACTACACGGCGGCCGCGGGGAGCGTCACCTTCCCGGCCCTCACGACCGGCCCCCTGACCGTCAACGTCCCCGTCCTGGGCGACGCGAGCGTCGAGGGCGACGAGACCTTCGTGCTCAACCTCTCGGGCGCCATGGGGGCCACGCTCCCCGACCCTCAGGGGCAGGCCACGATCCTCGACGACGACGCGCCCTCCCTTTCCACGATCGAGCTGTCGCACGGGTCGGTGCAGACGGCGGACCTGGCCGCGGACCCGGGCCCGACGGCGGCCGCGGACCTCTACCGGTTCGCCCAGGCCCCGCGCGCGTCGTACGAGATCGTCCTCGACGCGGTCTCCGGGGACGTCGCGCCCCAGGTGCTGATGGAGCGGCTTGGGTCGAACAACGTGACGGTGGCGCAGACCGCGACCTCGGTGGGGACCGGGTCGAGCAAGAGCCTGCGGTGGGAGAACCTGCTGCCAGCGCCGGTGACGGCCCAGCACATCCGGGTCCGCGGCGCGGGATGCGGCGCGTCCTGCGGCACGGACGACGTCTACCGCATCCGGGTCTGGGAGACGACGTATTCGATCCCCCGGTTCAACAACTCCGCGGGCCCGG
>DAINRN010000383.1:0-2905 GCA_036741815.1 Acidobacteriota bacterium | reverse complement strand
GACAAGCAGCGCGCCGCTGCCCAGGACAAATTCCAAGACCTCGAAAGCGACGTCCCGGTCAAGGGCCAGGTCTCGGTGCTGCTCATCCACAACGCGGTGAGCTACACGATCAATGGCCGGGCCTACTTCTGGAACACGGCGGGCGCGCTGCTCCATGTCCAGCCGTTCAGCCTGCCTGCCAGGGGCCTGCTCTCGTTCAACACCGCCGCCGTGACCGCCCTGCAGAACAAGGGCGGGACGATCACGGTCTCCCACGACGGGCGCTACGGCGACCTGGTGGGGAAGGCGATCGCCCTCGAGCCGGCCACGGGCTTCAGCTTCGACACGCTCATGGTGCAACGGCCCCGACCGTACTTCTAACGCTCCTCGTACACCACGTCGTCGTCGTAGTCGTCGTTTCGCTCCCGGCGTTCGCGATCGTCGCGGCCGTAGCGCCCGTCGCGACCATACCCGTAGGGATCGTCACGGCCGCGAGCGTCGCCGGCACGGTACCCGCGCCGGTAGGCCTGCTCGTAGCCGTCGCGGTAGCCCGCGATGTAGTCCTGCCGCGGTCCGTAGGACTTCTTGTAGCCGGCGTCGCCCTTGCGGTACTTCGAGTCGTGGATGAGGTCGTACTCGTCGCCCTTGGAGCGGGCCTTCTCGCTCCGCTTCATCCCGTCCTCGAAGCCCTTGTCGTAGCCGGTGCGGTAATTGTCCACCTGGGCCTGGGACGTGGCCGGAAACGCGAAAGCGGCGCCCGCCAGGAGCGTGGCCGCCGCGAACCCTGTCATCTTCATTTACTGTTCCTCCAGCCGGTCCCGACCGAGAGCGCGGGACTCCCGGGGACCCAGAGAGCAACGGGCGTGCCGCGGCCGCCGCGAGCGTAAGTCGCTCGAGAAACGATGGATGATCCGTGTGGACGGCGTCCGGCGTGTCGCCGGGGGAGGACAGGCTGCACCCCGGACACGATCCGATATACTCGGCCCCCATGGAGACCGGCCTCTACCTCGGCAAGGAGGTCGATCCCGCCTCGGGCGCGCTCGGCGCGCCGGTCGTCCTCGATCCCTCCGACCTGCTGACCCACGGTCTCATCGTCGGCATGACCGGCTCGGGCAAGACCGGACAGGCCATCGTCCTCATCGAGGAGGCGCTGCGCCACGGCATCCCCGTCCTCGCCATCGATCCGAAGGGCGACCTCGGGAACCTGCTGCTCCTCTTCGAAGGCCAGGACGCCGCGTCCTTCGCGCAGTGGGTCGACGCCGACGCGGCGCGGCGCGAGGGAAAGGACGCGGCGAGCGCGGGGGCGGAGGCGGCCGAGGCCTGGAAGAAGGGCCTGGCCGAGTGGGGGCTCACCGCCGCCGACATCGCGCAGCTCAAGGCCTCGCACGAGGCGACCCTCTTCACTCCGGGATCGGGGGCCGGGGTGGGCCTCAACGTCCTGCAATCGCTGGCCGCGCCCGCGGTGCGGTTCGAGTCGGCCGAGGAGGACCTGCGGGACGAGATCGCCGGGATCGTCTCCGGCCTCCTGGGCCTGCTGCGAATCGAGGCCGACCCGCTCCAGTCGCGCGAGACCATCCTGCTCTCGACCCTCATCGAGCAGGCCTGGCGGCAGGGCAAGGGCCTCACGCTGGACAGCCTGGTCCCGGCCGTCGCCGACCCGCCGTTCGACAAGATCGGCGCGCTGCCGCTGGAGAGCGTCTACCCGCGGCGGGAGCGCCAGGCGCTGATGATGGGCCTGAACAACCTGCTGGCCTCGCCGTCCTTCCAGGCCTGGCGCGAGGGCGAGCCCCTGGACGTCGAGCGGCTGCTGCGCACCGGCGACGGCCGGCCGCGCCTGTCCATCGTCACCACCGCGCACCTCGCCGACGAGGAGCGGCTGTTCGTGACCGCGCTCCTGCTCGACAAGGTCAAGACCTGGATGCGGCGGCAGGGCGGGACCGGCGAGCTGCGCGCCCTCGTCTACATGGACGAGATCTTCGGCTACTTCCCTCCCCACCCGCAGAACCCGCCGCCCAAGCGCCCGCTGCTCACCCTGCTCAAGCAGGCGCGGGCCCAGGGCGTGGGCGTGGTGCTGGCCACCCAGAACCCGGTGGACCTGGACTACAAGGGCCTGGCCAACATGGGCACCTGGTTCGTGGGGAAGCTCCAGACCGACCAGGACCGCGAGCGCCTCCGCGACGGGCTCCTCGACGCGGGGATGGACAGCAAGGCGCTCGAGAAGCTGCTGGCGGCCACGCGAAAGCGCGTCTTCCTGTTGCACGACATCCATCGCCCCAGGCCGTGCCTCCTGCAATCGCGCTGGGCCATGTCCTACCTGCGCGGGCCGCTCACGCGCGACGAGATCTCCCGGCTGATGAAGGGGCGCCAACGCGCGGCCACCGACGCCGCGGCGGCCCCGGCGGTGGGCGAGAGGCCGCCGGCCGTGGCCGCGGGCCCGCCGGTCCTGCCCCCGCCCCTGCGTCACGCCTTCCTCGCGCGCCACGGCGGCGAGCTGGCCAGCCCGTACCTGGTCGTCAAGTACGCCGTCCGCTACAAGGGGGCCGGGGAGTCGGTGGAGCTGCGGGCGTGGCCGCTCCGGGGCCGGTCCATGGCCGAGGACCTGGAGGCCGAGCCCATCTCCGTTCAGGAGTCCGCGCTCGCCGCGGACCCGCCGAAGGCGCTGCGCTACGGCGAGCTGCCGGCCTACGTCGGCGCCGGGGCCCGCGGGATCGAGAAGGCCCTGAAGGACCGGCTCCCCGACAAGCTCGCCGCCACGCTGTGGCTCGACCCGGCGACCGGGGCCGTGTCCCGGCCCGGAGAGTCGGTCGAGGCCTTCGCCGCGCGTGTCGCGCAGGATTCCACCGGACCGCGCGTCGCCAAGCTGCACGAGAAGCTGGAGAGGAAGCGGCGCGACCTCGCGGCGGCGGAGCAGGATCTGGCCGGGCGC
>DAINRN010000382.1:0-4092 GCA_036741815.1 Acidobacteriota bacterium | reverse complement strand
CGACTGGGACGTGCTGGCGCGCAGCCGGATGACGCTGGTCTTGCGCGGCCTGCTCTGCGTGGTGGTGGCCGCCGGGATCACCGTCGTCGCCTTCTACGCCGTCTACTACCGGCCCATCGGCCGCTGGGTGGTCGCTGGC
Source organism: Acidobacteriota bacterium (assembly GCA_036741815.1). Lineage (GTDB taxonomy): Bacteria > Acidobacteriota > Vicinamibacteria > Fen-336 > Fen-336 > DAINRN01. Next base: position 3,953 of record DAINRN010000382.1, on the reverse strand, counting down.
GCCGTGGCCCTGACCGCGCCGCTCGTGCTGGGCCCGCACATCGCGGTGCTCGTCCAGCTCCAGCGCCGGCGGCACCGCGTGCTCTTCGCCGGGCGCAGCCCCCTCACGGACCGCATGGTCGAGGCCTTCGACCACGCCCCCCGTCCGCTCTGCGAGGTGGTGGGGCGCTGGACCCCCGACGACGCCCATCCCGACAACGGCGACGACCTCGTGGAGCTGGCCCGCTCACGCGGGGTGGACGAGATCGTGCTGGCCACCTCGCTGAGCAACGTGCAGGCCGCGCTTCTCCCCGCGCTGCGCTGCCTGCCCCTCGGCTGCCGCGTCCGCTCCGAGGCCGACTTCCACGAGGACATGTTCCGCGCCGTACCCGTGGCTTCGGTGACGCCGGAGTGGATGCTCGGCCGCGGGTGGGACGCCTCCGACCACCTGACGGAGGCGGTGAAGCGCCTGGGGGACGTGGTGCTCGCCTTCGCGCTTCTCGTGCTGACCGCGCCGCTCCAGCTCCTGCTGGCCCTGCTCGTCAAGCTCTCCGGACCCGGTCCCGCGTTCTACCGGCAGACGCGGGTGGGACATTACGGCCGAACCTTCAGCATGCTGAAGCTGCGCACCATGCGCGTGGACGCGGAAACCGGGGAGCCGAAGTGGGCCCAGGGCGACGATCCGCGGCAGACGCGCCTGGGCCGCGTCCTGCGGCGGACTCGCCTGGACGAGCTGCCCCAGCTCCTCAACATCCTGGTGGGCGAAATGTCGTTCGTGGGACCGCGGCCCGAGCGCCCCGAGTTCGTGGCCACCCTGGAGAAGGCGATCCCCTACTACGCCTGGCGGCACGCGGTGCGGCCGGGCCTCACGGGCTGGGCCCAGATCAACTATCCCTACGGCTCGAGCGTGGAGGACTCCCTCCGCAAGCTCGAGTACGACCTCTACTACATCCGCAACTTCTCGCTGGCCACCGACCTCTTCATCGTCCTGCGAACCCTCGCCGCGGCCATGCGGGGGGCCCGCTAGACCGGGTGACGGCCAGGCGCCTGTCCATCGTCGTCCCCACCCGGGACACCCGCGAGCTGACGCTGCGCTGTCTCGGCTCGGCGGCGCCGCTGATCACGCAGGGGGCCGAGCTGGTGGTGGTGGACGACGCCAGCCGCGACGGCACCGCCGAGGCGGTGCGCGAGCGGTTCCCGGAGGCAAGGGTGCTGGTGAACGGCGAGGTGCGCCGCTTCGGGGCCTCCGCCAACCGCGGCCTCGCGGAGGCGCGGGGCGAGATACTCCTGCTGCTCAACAGCGACACGGAGGTGGACCCGGCGACGGTGACGGCCGTGCTCGCGGCCTTCGACCGAGAGCCGCGGCTGGGGGCGGCGGGGGCGGAGCTGCGCAACGCGGACGGGACGCCGCAGTGGAGCGCGGGGACGGCGCCCACGCGGCCGTGGCTCTTCGCGCTGGCCACCGGCGTGCCTACGCTGCTCGGCCGCTGGCCCGGCTATCGGCGGCTGCGTCCGGTGGGCGGCGCGCAGCGCGCCCGCGTGGACTGGGTGGGCGGCGCCGCGCTCGCCGTCCGACGCTCGGCCTGGGCCGAGGTCGGCCCCTTCGACGAGAGCTACGGGTTCTACGGGCAGGACGTGGACTTCTGCCTGCGCCTCCGCGAGGCGGGCTGGGGCGTGCGCGTCGTCCCCGGCTGGGTCGTGACCCACCTCGGCGGCGCGACCATCGGCGGGCGCGAGGGGGCCGCGGGTGGGCGGCACCCCGGCCTGCTGTGGACGGACCTGATCCGCTGCGGCGAGAAGCGCCACGGGGCCCGATGGGCGCGCAGCGCGGCCCGGCTCATGCGCTTCGGGGCCTCGCTCCGCCTGGCCGGGCGCGCGCTCGTGGCGCCGCTGGTGCCGTCCTCGCGCCGCCCCGCCTTCGACGCGGAGACCGAGGCCCACCGCGGCGCCCGCGCCGCGCTGGGTTACGCTTCCCCGGGCAGCTTGCAACGCCAGTGAAGAAGCTCTACCAGCACAGCGACCTCATCTGGTACCTCGTGATGAGGGACCTCCGCGTCCGCTACCGGCGCTCCACGCTCGGGTTGTTCTGGACCATGTTGCAGCCGCTCATGATGATGCTGGTGATGTACGTCGTCTTCAGCCACGTCTTCCGCTTCGACGTGTACCGCTATCCCGTCTACGTGCTCGCGGGGATCCTCTTCTGGAACTTCTTCCAGCAGAGCGTCGTGGCCTCCATGAACAGCCTGCGGGCCAACGCCGGGATACTGCAGAAGCTGCCCGTGCCCAAGGCGGTCTTCCCCGTCGCCACGGTGCTCTCGGGGGTCGTGAACCTCTGTCTCGCGCTGGTGCCGCTGCTCGCCATACTGCTCGCCACGGGCCAGAGGCTGGAGCCCGCGCTCCTGTTCCTGCCCGTCGCGATCATCCTGGCCGCGATGTTCACGCTGGGGGCGGGCCTGCTGCTCTCCCCCCTGGCCGTCTTCTTCAGCGACGTGGTGGAGCTGGTGGGCGTCCTGCTCATGCTCCTGATGTACCTGACCCCGATCTTCTATCCCATGTCGATCGTGCCCGAGCGGTTCCGGTGGCTGGTGCGCTTCAACCCCGTCCGCTCCGTCCTCGAGGTGTTCCGCGACCCGATCTACTACGGCAAGATCCCGCCCCTCCCCCACGTGACCGTGACCCTCGTGATCGCGCTCCTGGCCCTGCTCATCGGCGCCTACGCCTTCCGCAAGAGCAGCGACCGCATCCCCTTCTACGTCTGACCATGCCCACCCTGGCCGCGGCCCGTCCGGTGATCGAGCTGCAGGAGATCTCCCTCTGCTACCGCCTGGCCAAGCAGCGCATCCCGTCCTTCAAGGAGTACGCGCTGCACTGGATGCGGGGCGCCCTGTCCTACGAGAAGCTGTGGGCCCTGCGCGAGGTCTCCTTGCGGGTGGATCGGGGGGAGACCCTCGGCATCGTGGGCAGGAACGGCGCGGGCAAGAGCACGCTGCTCAAGGTGATCTCGCGCGTGCTCGAGCCCAGCATGGGCCGCGCCTACGTGCGCGGGCGCGTCTCGCCCATCCTGGAACTGGGCAGCGGCTTCGACTTCGAGCTGACGGGGCGGGAGAACATCTACCTGAACGCGCTGCTCCTGGGACACAGCCGACGCGAGATCGACGCCCGCTACGACGCCATCGTGGAGTTCAGCGGGCTCGAGGACTTCATCCGCTCCCCCATCCGCAACTACTCGTCGGGCATGCTGGCCCGGCTGGGCTTCGCCGTCCTCACCGGCTGGAATCCGGACGTGCTGGTGCTCGACGAGTTCCTGGCCGTGGGCGACCTCCACTTCGTCAAGAAGTGCCAGGAGTGGATCGAGAACGCTCGCGCCCGCGGCGCCACCCTGCTCCTCGTATCCCACGACCCCGACGCCATCCGCCAGAACTGCCGCCGCTGCATCTGGCTGGAGGGGGGACGGCTCCGGGCCGACGGCCGGCCCGACGAGGTCCTGGCCCTCTACGCCGAGAGCGGAGAAGCCGCCGTCGATCGCGATCCCGGCGACGCTACGGTGTCGGCCTAGGCCGGCAGGCCGTCTCGTAGACCACGGACAGCCGGGAGGCGACGCGCGCGGGGTCGTGCCGGGCGGCCAGGAGCTCGCGGCCCGCGGCGACCACGGACGTCGCGAGGCCGGGATCCCGGCTCAAGCGCTGGAGCGCGAGCACGAAGTCCGGGGCGTTGCGTACGAGCAGCAGTTCCCGCCCGTCCTCCGCGTCCAGGCCGGCGGCGGCGGCCGGAGTGGCCACCACGGGCAGGCCGCGCGCCCAGGCCTCGAGGATCTTCATGCGGACGCCCGATCCGAAGGTCACGGGCACCACCATCACCGCGCCGCGCGCGAACGCTTCGCGGCTGTCGGCCAGCGCCGGGTGTCGCCTCACGTCCGCCGCTTCGCCCTCCAGGGCATCTCCGAAGACGTGGAGCACGGCGCCGGGCAGGGCGCGG
>DAINRN010000381.1:0-4092 GCA_036741815.1 Acidobacteriota bacterium | reverse complement strand
GCACCTTTACGCGGCGGCGAGCTTGACCGACGCCGTGAAGGAGCTGGCGCGGACGTTCGAGACGGAGAGCGGCCACAAGGTCGTCTTCAACTTCGGCGGCTCCAACGACCTGGCCCGCCAGATCAGGGCGGGCGCGCCGGCGGACGTCTTCTTCTCGGCGGACGAGGCGCAGATGGACGGCCTCCAGGCCGCCGGCCTGGTGCGCCCGCAGGAGCGCGTGAACGTCCTTTCGAACGTGCTGGTGGTGGTGGCGCCACTCGCCTCGACCACGACCATCGCCGCGCCGCGGGACCTGCTCGCCCTGGATCGCCTCGCCCTCGCGGACCCGCAGGCCGTTCCCGCCGGCGTCTACGCGCGACGCTGGCTGCAGTCCCTCGGCCTGTGGGACGCGCTCCAGGACAAGGTCGTCCCCACCCTCGACGTTCGCGCCGCGCTCGCGGCGGTAGAGGCCGGGCACGTGGGCGCGGGCGTCGTCTACCGCACCGACGCCGCGATCTCGACGCGGGTGAAGGTGGCCTTCGAGGTCCCGCGCGAGCAGGGGCCGGCCATCGTGTACGCGCTCGCGCCCGTGGCCTCGTCCAGGAAGCCCGCCACGGCCCTCCTCGTCCGGCACCTCAGCTCCGAGGGGGCGCGCGCGGTCTACCGACGCTTCGGGTTCCTGGTCCTGGCCGAGAGATAGCTCCTGCTCACGTCCGAGGAGCTGCGCGTCGTCGCCTTCACCGTGGGAGTGGCGGCGCTCAGCACCCTGCTCATCCTGCCCCCGGGGATCGCGGCGGCCCTGGCCCTGGCCCGCTACCGGGGGCCCGGCAAGGGCGGCCTGGAGACGCTGCTCTCGCTCCCCCTGGTGCTGCCGCCGACGGCGGTGGGGCTGCTGCTGCTCGAGCTGCTGGCGCGGCGGGCCCCGCTGGGGGCCTGGCTGCAGGCGCGCGGCATCGAGGTCGTGTTCACGTGGAAGGCGGTCGTCCTGGCGACCGCGGTCATGTCGTTCCCCCTGCTCGTGCGCTCCGCGCGGACGGCGTTCGAGGAGGTCGATCCCCGGCTGGTCGGCATCGCCCGCACGCTCGGCTGCGGGCCATGGGCCGCGTTCTTCCGGGTGACGCTGCCGCTGGCCTGGCGCGGCGTGCTGGCGGGGACGGTGTTGGCCTTCTCGCGGGCGCTGGGAGAGTTCGGGGCGACGGTGATGATCGCCGGGAACATACCCGGCAAGACGCAGACCCTCGCCCTCGCCATCTTCCACGACAGCCAGATCGGGCGGGACGACCGCGCGATGGCCCTGGCCGGGGTGACGATCGTCCTGGCCTTCACGGCGCTCTGGCTGACCGAATGGATCAGCCGGCGGCGCGTTCGGACGGTGGCGCCGTGATCGAGGCGCGGATCGAGCTGCCGCTGGCGCGGTTTCCGCTGCGCGTGGACCTGAAGCTCGGCCGGGGAGTCACCGCGCTCATGGGACCGTCCGGCTCTGGCAAGACGTCGCTGCTGGAATCCATGGCCGGGCTCCGGCGGGCGGCGCGGGGACGGATCGCCCTCGAGGGCGAGCGCTGGCTGGACTCGGACGCCGGGCTCGACCTGCCGCCGAACAGGCGCCGCGTCGGCTACGTGCCGCAGGACTCCGGGCTGTTCCCGCACCTCTCCGTCCTGGGCAACGTCCGCTTCGGCGTCCGCGACGAAGCCGCGGCCGAGAGCGCGATCGACACCCTCGAGATTCGCGAGCTCCTCGGCCGCTATCCGGCGTCGCTCTCCGGAGGCGAGCGCCAGCGCGTGGCCCTGGCCCGTGCGCTGGCGACCCGGCCGCGCCTGCTGCTCCTGGACGAGCCGCTGGCCTCGCTCGACCTGGCCCTGCGCCAGCGCGTCCTGCCCTACCTCGTGCGCATCCGTGACCGCTGGCAGGTGCCCTGCCTGTACGTCACCCACAACGTGGGCGAGGCGCTGGCCGTGGCCGAGCGGCTGGTGCTCCTGCAGGAGGGCAGGGTGCACGCCGAGGGTCCGCCGCACGAGCTCCTGGCCGTGGCGGCCGCCTCACGCGAGGCCGACGAGGGCCTGGAGAACCTCCTGGGCGGCCGCGTGGCCGGTCACGACCCGGACGCCGGGGTGACACGCATCGAGCTGCTGGCCGGTCCCGTGGTCAGCGTCTCCCTGGCCCTCGACCGCACGCCCGGTCAGGCGGTCACCCTTTCCGTGCGTGCGGAGGACGTGCTCGTGGCGGTGGAGCCCGTGCGCGGGCTCTCCGCGCGCAACGTGTTCGCGGCGCGCATCGCGGCGGTGGAGCGGACGGGGCCCGACGTCACGCTCCACTGCGCGCTGGAGGATTGGGACCGAGGACCGAGGTGGTTCGCGCGCGTCACTCCCGCCGCGGTGTCAGCCCTGGGCCTGGCGGCGGGGATCCGCGTGTGGCTCGCGGTGAAGAGCCACTCCGTTCGGATCGTCTAGTCTTTCCGCTACCCTTCCTTGCTGACCAGCAGCTTCAGGGTGGCCGTGACCTCGGGGTGGAGCTTGATCCGGACGTCGTGCTCGCCGAGCTTCTTCACCGGCTCGTCCAGCAGCACCTTGCGCTTGTCGATCTCCACGCCCTTGCCCTTCAGGAACTCGGCCACGTCGCCCGAGGTGACGGACCCGTAGAGGACGTCGTGCTCGCCGACCTTGCGCGGGGCGATGAAACGCAGGCCGGCGATCTTCTCCGCCACGACCTCGCTCTCCGCCTTCTCCTTGGCCACCGTCGCGTCGTGCTTCTTGCGCTCGCGCGCGATCAGGGCCTTGTTGGCCTCGGTGACGGCCACGGCGAGTCCGCGGGGCAGGAGGTAGTTGCGGCCGTACCCCTCCGCGACCTTGATCACGTCGCCCCGGCGCCCGAGCTTCTCGACGTCTTCCCTAAGCATCAGCTCCACGATTCACTCCTCTTTCGGTTTGTCAGCCCCGCTGCGGCTCCGGGGGTTCTGCCCATTTCCTGAAATCGAACCAGATGTCGAACAGCCCGAGCAGGGCCAGTATCTGCGGCGCCCACGGGTTGACGAGCACCAGCACCAGCACCGCGGCGCGCAGGACCGGCGGGCCCGCCAGGCGGTTTGCGTAGAAGGCGACCACGGCCAGTCCCTGGAGGACGAAGAAGAAGGCCAGGACCAGCAGCACGTTGTAGCCGGCAGGGCGCAGCGGCGGCGCCACCACCGACAGGCCCGACAGCACGAAGGCCACGGCCAGGCTGAAGGGCCAGCGCAGGCCCTCGAACTCGCCGCCCTCGAGCCACCCCGGGTCCCGCCGCGCGAGGTACCAGCGCAGGAGCACCGCGTTGGCCAGCACCATGAGGGCCGCCATGATGATGTAGGCCGCGGGATAGACCACCGCCATCACCGAGCGCATGGCCGTGACCTGCTCGGTCCACGCCTCCACCTGCTCCGTGGGCATCCCGGAAGACCGCATCTCCTCCAGGAACGACGCCGAGCGCAGGTGATCGAAGGGCGCGAGGGCGCGGGCCTCCAGGGCCGGGCTGGCGAAGAACAGGGCCACCAGGATCTCCGTGGCCAGCACGGCGAAGGCCCAGCCGCACCCCTTGCGGAGGCCGCGCCCGCGGGCCATGGCCTCGCCGATGAGGCCGATGGGCAACGCCCAGGAAACCAGGAACATGAGCGCGCTTTCCGGAGTGAAGACGGCGGCCAGGAGCGCCGCCGCCAGCAGGGTGGCCATGGCGCCCCCCGCCAGCCCCGAGCGCAGCCTCACCACGAGCATGGGGAACGGCGCCACCGCCGCGCAGAGCCCCAGCAGGGGATGGGCCAGCGAGACCGAGTAGAGGAAGGCGGAGGCGAAGGCCGCGCCGAGGACGCCGCCCGTGCGCGGCTCGGGCCGCGCGCGGACCGACGCCTTCTCGGACGGGCTCCGCCCGGCGGGCTCGCTGGTCAGGGCCCTAGTCCGCGGCGAAGGGCAGGAGCGCGATGTTCCGCGCCCGCTGGATGGCCAGGGTCAGCTTGCGCTGGTGCTCGGCGCAGGTGCCGAACATCCGCCGCGGCAGGATCTTGCCCCGCTCGGGGACGAACCCGGAGAGGAGCTTCACGTCCTTGTAGTCGACGTAGTCGATCTTGTCCGCGCAGAACTTGCAGACCTTGC
>DAINRN010000380.1:0-4101 GCA_036741815.1 Acidobacteriota bacterium | reverse complement strand
CCCTGGCCCTGGTCGCGGCGGGGCTCGGAGGGGCCGCGCCCCGCGCGCGCGCGGCGGCGGTCGCGCTGCTGGCGGCGGGCACCGTGTTCGCTCTCGGCCGCCACACCCCGCTCTATGAGATCGCGTCGTCCCTCGTCCCTCCGCTGCGCGTGCTGCGCTTTCCTTCCAAGGCGATGGCGATGGTGGCCTTCGCCTGGGCGCTCCTGGCCGGGGTGGGATTCGATCGGTGGAGGAGCGCGCAGCCGGTGCCGCGGAGGCGATGGCTGTCCAGCACGGTGGCACCGGTCGCGGCCCTGGCGGCGGCGGCAGTCGCGATGGCCGTCGTGCTGAGGTGGCGGCCCGGGCTCCTCGGCCGGGTGCTGCTCCCCGAGCCGGTCCTCACCTCGGCCGGGGGCGGCGACCTCGCGGGCGACGCGCTGCGCATCGCGGGGACGGCGGTCCTCGCGGCGGTGGTGGCCGTGGCCGGCGTCATCCGGCTGAAGCGGCCGGGCACGGCCACGCTCGCTGGTCTGGTGGCCGCGTTGTCGATCCTCGATCTGACCCTGGCCGGGACGCGGCTCAACCCGACCGTCCCCGTCGACTTCTACAGGTTCCGGCCGCCCATCCTCGATGCCGTCCGTCAAGACGACCTCTCGAGGCTCTACGTCTACCGTTATCCCTTCTTGGCCGCCACCTCTCCGGCCGACGCCGGCGCGGACGACGCCTACCGGGTCGCGCGCTCCGTGCCCGGGCTCTCGTTCGACGCGGTCCGCACGCTCGCGGCGCGGCTCTACCTGACGCCGCCGGTGGGCGGATGCTGGGACCTTTTCGGGAGCTTCGAGCCGGACCTCATCGGCCTGTACGCCGCGCACGTCGCGGAGGTCGTCCGCTGGATGGAGCAGTCGGAGGGGACGCTCGCCTATGCCCGCTTCCTCCGCCTCGGGGCCGTCACGCACGTCTCCGCGCTCAAGCGCCACGGGGGCTTCGAGGAGCTCGAGGCCCGCGGCCTGTACACCAACCTCCTGGCCCGGCCCATCCTGCTGCTCGGCGTGCCCGGGGCCTTGCCGCGCGCGTACGCCGTGGGGACCACCCGCGCGGCCGACGGCGAGCGCGCGCGGGAAATCCTGACCGATCCGCGCTTCGACCCCGCGCGCGAGGCCGTCCTCCCCGACACAACCCTCGACGCGGGGCCGGGCTTCCAGGGCCGGAGCCGCGTCGTCGCCTTCAGGCCCGACTTCATCCGCCTGGATGCCGACCTCAACGAGCCGGGGCTCGTGGTTCTTGTGGATGCCTACGACCCGGGATGGAAGGTCACGGTGGACGGCCGGTCCGCGCCGCTGCTCAGGGCCAACGTCGCGTTCCGAGGCGTGCAGGTCCCCGCCGGGAGGCACGTGATCGAGCAGGTCTACCGGCCGTGGACGGTCCTCTTTGGGATGGGCCTCTCGGCGGCCGCGGCCCTCGCGGGCACGGGCCTCTGCCTGTGGCGGCGGTGAGGGCGCTCAAGCCGGGCCCTCCGATCAGGACGGCGGCGGCCGGCGCGGCAGGCGGCCGCTCCAGTACGTCGGCGGCAGGTAGTGCCACTCCAGGCCGGGGATCGGGGGCGGGTCCCTGAGGCCAGTGGTCTCGAGGATCATGCGGTCCTCGGGCCGCATCCGGCGCACCCAGACGTCGTACATCTCCGGCACCCGGTTGCGGCGGTCCGTCATGGCGCGGTACAGGGCGAGGTCCTGGGGCGGCATGAGGGCGGGCTCGAACCCCACCATGTAGCGCCAGGGCGCCTTGGGCAGGCGATAGATGCCCTGGAAAAAAAGCCCCATGTCGTCGCTGTAGAGGATGCCGCCCGGGTCGGGCAGCGCCTCGCGGGCGGCCGGGTTGAAGAGCGCCAGGTAGCGGCGGTGCGCGGGCATGAAGCGCCCGTCCACGTTGGCAGAGAGGGCCAGGACGCAGACCCCGCAGGCGGCCGCGGCCAGCAGCAGGCGGCGCGGCGCCCTCTCCGGGACGCGCTCGGCGAGCAGCGCGTCGACCTGGAGGGACACGAAGACGAGTATGGCGGGGATCCCCCAGTCGGACCAGAACCGCAGCGACACCCAGCCCAGGACCCAGCAGATCCCCACCAGCCACGACACCGGCGTGTCGAGGTCCGCCCGCGTGAGCCGGCCCTGCACCGCCCGCCAGCCCACGAGCACCAACAGGCCGAGCAGGAGCACCGGCGACCCGGACTGCGGCCGCAGCTCCATGCTGAGCGTCTCCGTCTGCGCGTCGAGGGCCACCGTCAGCCTGCCGTGCTGCAGGGTCTGGGTGAGGAAATCGACGGGATGCCCGGTCAGGATGGCGGCCAGGACGACGCCGACCAGGAAGCAACCGAGCAGGCGGGCCGCGGCGCGCCACCATCGGGCGAGGACGCAGGCGAGGACCGGGAGCAGCGACAGGTACCAGATCGGGTGCATCCAGATGGCCGTGGCCAGCACGGCCACGATCACGGCCATCGCCCTCCGCGGCGCACGCTCGGCCTGCAGCCTCGGCAGCAGGAAGAGGACGGTGAGGTAGGCGGCCAGGGTCACGAGGAACGGCCGGCCGAAGTACAGGCGGCCGAACAGCTGCGGCTCGGCCACCGCGACCGCGAGCAGGCTCACCGCCCAGGCCTCCGGCCTTCGCAGCAGCACGACGGCGGGGACGGAGAGGAGGGCGAACAGCGACACCACGGAAAAGACCACGAGGGCGTGCGTGCCCCATCCCATCACGTGGTGGACCGCCGACAGCAGCGCGTGCCAGCCGGGGTGGCTGTCGATGGGCATGTCGGGCCGCATCACGAGGATCTCGGACCACGGCTTCCCCGACACCGCCTTGCCCGCGTGGCGCAGCGCGTCGTCCACGGGAAGGTACCCGTGGCCGAGGATCCGGAACGGGATCAGCACGGCGGCGGAGAGAACGAGGAGCCGCGCGACGCGCGGGACGGCGGCCTCGGTGGAATCCATCGTCAACGGGGCCAAGGCTAGGTTCGCCACGCCGCCGCGTCAAGGTCGCGCGCGGCGATCCGTGCTCCGCAGCGCGGCGTTGACTTTCGTGGGCGCGGCCGCTACGATGCCGCGTACACGAGGGCCCCTGATCGATTTGGCCATCGTCGCGATCATCCCCGCTCGCTTCGGATCGACACGCCTCCCGGGGAAGCCTCTCTCGGACATACACGGAAAGCCGATGATCCAGCACGTGCACGAGCGCGTCCAACGCGCCCGGCGGCCGGACCGCGTGCTGGTGGCCACCGACGACGAGCGCATCGCGGCGGTCGTCCGCGGCTTCGGCGGCGAGGTGGTGATGACGTCGCCCGACCACGCCACGGGCACCGACCGGCTGGCCGAGGCGGCGCGCCTGACCGACGCCGAGATCGTGATCAACGTCCAGGGCGACGAGCCGCTCGTCGATCCGGACGGCATCGACGCCGCCGTGGACGGCCTGGCGCGCGACCCGGGCCTCGACATCGCCACCCTCTCGCTGCCCTTGCGGGACGTGGAGGAGATGCTCTCGCCCTCGGTGGTGAAGGTGGTCTGCGACGCGCGGGGCGAGGCCCTCTACTTCTCGCGCAGCCCGATCCCCCTCGTCCGGCAGGGCGCGTCTCCCGACCTGCGCGCGGCCGCGGCGGCGGCGGTGGCGCTGGGCCTGGCGCGCAAGCACGTCGGGATCTACGTGTACCGGCGGTCCTCGCTGCTGCGCTTCGCGGCCCTTCCCCCGAGCCCGCTGGAGGCGGCGGAGGGGCTGGAGCAGCTCCGCGCGCTGGAGAACGGGATGCGGATCCGGGTAGTGGAGCAGGAGGGCGCCGCGGGGCCGGCGGTGGACACCGCGGAGGACCTGGAGCGCGTGCGCGCGCTGATGGCCGCAAAGGCGGCACACTGAAGGAAGGAGCGCTCGAGCCCTTGCCCAAATACATCTTCGTGACGGGAGGCGTGGTCTCTTCCCTGGGGAAGGGGCTGGCCTCGGCGTCCATCGGCTGCCTGCTGGAGGGCCACGGGTACAAGGTCGCCATGATGAAGTGCGACCCCTACATCAACGTGGACCCCGGCACCATGAGCCCCTACCAGCACGGCGAGGTCTACGTCACCGACGACGGCGCGGAGACCGACCTCGACC
>DAINRN010000379.1:0-4110 GCA_036741815.1 Acidobacteriota bacterium | reverse complement strand
AAGACGTTCCTGTCGCAGGGCGTGCCCGTGGCCGGGGGAAGCGACGCGCCGGTGGAGGACATCGCGGTCCTGCCCGGCCTCTACGCCGCGGTCACGCGGCAGGACGCCAGGGGCTGGCCGCCGGGCGGTTGGCACGCCGACGAGCGCGTCACCATGGAGGAGGCGCTCCGGATGTTCGGCACCGACGCCGCCTTCGCCGCCTTCGAGGAGGGCGATCGCGGGACCATCGCGCCGGGCAAGCGCGCGGACCTGACCGTCTTCACCCGTGATGTGACAAAGGTCGCCCCCGCGGAGATCCTGGCCACGCAGGTGTCCATGACGGTGGTCGGCGGCGAGGTCGGCGCCAATTCGCGCTGAGGTATGATCCCGATGGAGGTGCCGTGAATGGCGGTCTGCCCCGAGTGCGAGGCGGACGTCGAGATCGACGAGTACGACGTCGACAAGGGAGAGATCATCAGCTGTCCGGAGTGCGGGGTGGAGCTCGAGGTGGTGGGGCTGTCGCCGCTGGAGCTGGACGTGGCCCCGCAGCAGGAGGACGACTGGGAGGAATGACGGCGGTGCCGCCGGGCGTCCTCGAGCGGGAGGCCGCGCTCGACCGGCTCCTCTCCGAGCTGGGGTCGGTGCTCGTGGCCTTCAGCGGCGGCGTGGACAGCGCGTACCTCGCCGCGCGCGCGCACCGCGTGCTGGGCGCCCGGTGCCTGGCCGTGACCGCGGAGTCGGAGTCCCTGGCCGAGACGCAGCGCGCCATGGCCGCGCGGGTGGCCCGCGAGGTGGGCTTCGCCCACCGCGTCGTCCGCACGGGAGAGGTCCAGGACCCGCTCTACGCGCGCAACGCCCCCGACCGCTGCTACCACTGCAAGAGCGAGCTCTTCCGGCACCTCGTCCCCATGGCGGCGGACCTCGGTTACGCGCACGTCGCCGACGGGGTGAACGCGGACGACCTGTCCGACTACCGGCCCGGGCGCCGCGCCGGCCGCGAGGCCGGCGTGCGGAGCCCGCTGGCGGAGGCGCTCCTCGCCAAGGCGGACGTGCGCGCGCTGTCGCGCGCGCTGGGGCTGCCCACCTGGGACATGCCGGCCTCGCCGTGCCTGTCCTCCCGCGTGGCCTACGGCACTCCCGTCACCCCCGTCGTGCTGCGCACGGTGGAGCGCGCCGAGGACGCGGTGCGGGCCCTCGGCTTCCGCGAGTTCCGCGTCCGGCACCTGGGCGGCGCGGCGCGCATCGAGATCGCGCCCGCGGAGATGGATCGGCTCGCCGACGGCCGGCTGCGCGCCGCCCTCGAGGAGGCCGTCCGCGGCGCCGGCTACCGCGAGGCCGCCGTCGACCCTGAGGGCTATCGCCGCGGCCGCCTCAACGAGGCCCTGCCCGGCCTCGCTCGATCCTGACTCCGGGGGTATCATTCCCCCGGACCGCGGCGGGCGGCCCGTGGCCGCAGACGCCGCCGCAGCCGCTCCGGGAGGACGATCATGTTTGGCAGCCTTGGCTTTGGTGAGATACTCCTCATCCTGCTCATCGTGGTCCTGATCTTCGGCACCAGCCGGATACCGGAGCTGGGCCGGGGACTGGGGGAAGGAATCCGGAACTTCAAGAAGTCCGTCCGCGGTGAGGAGGAAGAGAAGAAGCCCTAGGGGAATCCGCGGGCCGTCGGGGCCCACTGCCTTTCATCCAGAAGAGGTGCTCGAATGAGACAGTCCGCCCTCGCCATCCTGGTCGTCCTGGGCCTGGCCCTTCCCGCGTGCAAGCACCACGCCCCGGGCGCGCCGCCGCCTGCGCCTCCCGTGGCGCCCGCCACGCCGCCGCCGGCCCCGCCGCCCATGGCGCCCGAGGTCGCGCCGCAGGTCGAGGACCCGCTGGCGGGCCTCTCTTCCGCCGAGCTCGAGAGCCGCGGCCTGCTCGCCGACATCCACTTCGACTACGACCGCGCCGAGCTGCGCGAGGCGGACCGCACGGTCCTGACCCAGAACGCCGACTTCCTGAAGTCGCACGCCTACATCAAGGTCACGGTGGAGGGCCACTGCGACGAGCGGGGCACGGTCGAGTACAACCTGGCCCTGGGCGAGCGGCGCGCGCGCAATGCCTACGACTACCTGATCTCGCTGGGCGTGCCCGCGGACCGGCTGAAGACGGTCTCGTACGGCAAGGAGATCCCGCTCTGCCAGGAATCGAGCGAGTCCTGCTGGGCCCGGAACCGCCGCGCGCACTTCGCGATCACCGGTAAGGTGCAGTAGCGGGTCTGCGGGCCGTACTCGCCTCCGGCTGCGGGGCGCTGCTCCTGGCGGCGTCCCCGGGCGCCGCGCCCGGCCCGCCCGCGGCGCCCACGGCGGCCGGTGCGGGTGTGCGCCTCTCCGCGCGCGACGTCCGCATCCTCTACTACGGGGACGTCGAGGTCGGCGTCTTCAGCGCGGACGGCGCGCCGCACCGCGTGAGCGTCCGGGTGCAGACGCCGGCGGGCCTCCAGGCCCCGGACCCCGCAGAGGTGACGGTCCCCGCCGCGGGTCGCGTCACGGGAACGGTTCGCGTCTGGCGCTCGTCCGCCGCGCGGGGCAGCCGGCAGCCCCTCCTCGTCGTCGCGGAGCCGCTCGATGCGGCGGGAGCGGCCGCGTCGCAGCAGATCTTCGCGGAGATCCTGCCCGACCCGGCCTGGATGCCGCGGCTGCGCCGGCCGCTGGGGGTGCTGGCGCTCCTGCTCATGGCCGCGGCCGCGCTCCTGGAGCTCCGGCGCCGGCGATGACCGCGGCCTGACCCTTCGTCAGACCGTCGTCTTCACCTTCCGCGACGATGCGTAAAGCCCGTGGATCAGGCCCAGGGCGATGACGAGGGCCAGGCCCAGGGTGGCGAAGTTCATGGGCCAGATGTTGATGTGCGATCCAGCCACCATCCCCCACAGCATCGGGCCGGAGAGATAGGTGTTGATCTTCGAGGCCTTGGCCGCCTGCGGCGCCGCTTCCGGGGGCGCGGCGGGCCCGCCCAGCATCGCCCCCAGGATCTTCTTCTGCCGCGGCCAGATGACGAACCACACGTTGAACCACATGATCGTGCCGAGCAGGGCGCCGAAGAGGATCCACATGCCCCGCTCGCTCATGCCGCCGTCCGCGTCCCTCATCGCCCCGCCGCGGATGTAGATCAGGTAGAAGAGCGCGAGGCCGGTCAGGAACGTCCACATCGCGCCCCACCGGAAGAAGTAGAGGGCGCGCAAGATGAGGGGTGGGTTGACCTTCGGCTTCAGCTCCTTGTCGAGCCCGCCCTGGAACGGCGCATTGACGAAGTTGAAGAAGTAGAGGTGCCCGATCCAGGTGATGCCCGCGATGATGTGGAACCAGCGGAAGATGGCCTGGAGGGTGGAATCGAACTCGGGAAACATGGCGTTATCCCCCCTGGAATCAAGGACAGGACCGCGCGGTTGGTGACGAGAGAAGGACATGATACGTGAGCCGGGGGAGGGTCTGTCAAGAGCTTGACAGATCTTCGGGCCACGACATATGGTGTAGTCGGGATGGAGAAACGCAAGGATTACTACCTGATCCTTGGCGTCGCCCGGGACGCATCGATGGCCGCCATCAAGCGGGCCTATCGGCGCCTCGCCAAGAAATTACACCCCGACATGGCGGCGCACGCCTCGCTGCAGGATTTCCAGGACCTGCAGGCCGCGTACGAGACCCTGGCCGACGCCGAGCGCAGGCGCCGCTACGACGAGAGCCTGCGCGGGGAGCGGTTCGAGCCGCTGGCGTGGTCGTTCGTGCGCAGCCCCGCGGCCGGCGACCTGCGGCGGCCCGTGCGTCCCGGCAGCCTCAGCGGCGAGATCCTGCTGACGCCGGAAGAGGCCCACCGCGGCGGGATCCTGCCCCTGGACGTCCCGCTCTCCGCGAGCTGCCCCTCCTGCGAGGGCACGGGCGGCGCCTTCTTCGACTGCGGCCGCTGCAACGGCGAGGGCAAGGTCGAGCGCCGCCTGCCCCTGCCCGTCCGCATCCCCGCGGACGTCCACGACGGCACCGTCTTCCAGGTGGCGGTCGACGATCCCGCGGTCCTGTCCATCCTCCTCACCGTCCACATCCGGGCGCTCTGATCCGGCCGCTCCTGCCAAGGATCAAGCGGCGCGACCGCTCCCTGGCT
>DAINRN010000378.1:0-4125 GCA_036741815.1 Acidobacteriota bacterium | reverse complement strand
GACGGGCCGGGCTCCGCTCACGATCGACGGCGGCCCGCTGCGGGGGATCCGGTGGGAGCTGCCGGTGCCGAGCGCGCAGGTCAAGACCGCCGTGCTCCTCGCCGGGATCCAGGCCGAAGGCGAGACGACCGTGCGGGAGCCGGCGCAGAGCCGCGACCACACCGAGCGGCTGCTGCCGGCGTTCGGAGCGGCCCTCGCGCGCGGCGGCGGCACCACCACGCTTCCGGGTGGACAGCGGCTACGCGCCGTGTCGATGGCGGTCCCGGGCGACGTCTCGAGCGCCGCGTTCCTCATCGTGGCCGCCCTGATCCGGCCCGACTCCGAGGTGCGCCTGGAGGGCGTGCTGCTGAACCCCGGCCGGACCGCGTTCATAGACGTGCTGCGCGAGATGGGCGCCGCCATCGAGACCGGCATCGTGCGGCAGGAGCCGGAGCCCGTGGGCTGGATCACCGCGCGCTCCTCGGCGCTGCGCGGCGTCACCCTGCCCCCCGCCGCGGTGCCCGCGCTCATCGACGAGATCCCCATCCTGGCCGTGGCGGGCGCCCACGCGGAGGGATCGTTCACGGTGACCGGCGCGGCGGAGCTGCGGACCAAGGAGAGCGACCGGATCGCCACGCTGTGCGAGGGACTGGCGCGGATGGGCGCCGACGTCCTGGAGCGGGCGGACGGCTTCACCATCGACGGCGGGCGCCGGCTCAACGGCAGCGTCGTGCGCTCGCACGGGGACCATCGCATCGCCATGGCCCTCTCCGTGGCCGCGCTGGCCGCGATGGGCCCCACCGAGGTCGCGGACGCCGAATGCGTGGCCGTGTCGTTCCCGGACTTCTACGACGTCCTGGGGCGGGGGGCGGACGGTGGCTAGCGGCCGGGGGCCGCGGCGGATCGTGCTCGTGGGCTTCATGGGCTGCGGCAAGAGCACCGTGGGCGCGGCGCTCGCCACGCGGCTGGGCTGGGGCTTTCGCGACCTCGACCGCTGGATCGAGGAGAGGCACGGGATGACGGTGGCCGAGATCTTCCGCAGGCGCGGCGAGGCGTTCTTCCGGGAGGAGGAGCACCGAGCGGCCCGCGCCGCCGCGCGCCTGCGGCGCTGCGTGGTGGCCGCCGGCGGGGGCGCCTTCGCCTTCGAGGCGACCCGCGAGACGCTCCGCGCGGGGGCCTTGACCGTCTGGCTCCGCTGCCCCGAGAGCGCGCTGTGGCGGCGGGTGCCGCGCGACGGGAGTCGACCGCTGGCCGGAGATCGTGGGAGAATGCGGCGGCTGCTCGGCGAGCGGGAGCCCTCCTATCGCCTGGCCGACCTCGCGGTCGACTCCTCGCGGGCAGCCCCCGACGAGGTGGCGCGGCGGATCGTGGAGGCGGCATTCAAGAGGGCGCCGCGCTCGCGGAGGACGAGGAAG
The DNA here is from genome assembly GCA_036741815.1 of Acidobacteriota bacterium. Taxonomy (GTDB): domain Bacteria; phylum Acidobacteriota; class Vicinamibacteria; order Fen-336; family Fen-336; genus DAINRN01. Next base: position 2,731 of record DAINRN010000378.1, on the reverse strand, counting down.
AAGACATGAAGTACCTGGTCCTCTCGGACATACACTCCAACCAGGAGGCGTTCGCCGCCATCCTCACGTTCGTGAAGAGGAAGCCCTGGGACAAGGTGGTCTTCCTGGGCGACCTCGTGGGCTACGGCGCGAACCCCAACCAGGCGATCGACATGCTGCGCAGGCTGCGGCCCCTGGCGGCGATCCGCGGCAACCACGACAAGGTCTGCTCGGGGATCGAGGACGGCGAGCTCTTCAATCGCATCGCCCTCGAGGCCGCGCTGTGGACGCGCAAGAAGCTCACCAGGACGAACCAGAAGTGGCTGCAGGCCCTTCCCCAGGGCCCGGTGGTGGTGGACGGCGCGTTCGCCATCGCCCACGGCACGCCCATTGACGAGGACGCCTACGTCTTCGGCGAGATCGAGGCCCTGAACGTCTTCCGGCACACCGACTACCCCGTCTGCTTCTTCGGCCACTCGCACTTCCCGGTGATCTTCGCCCTCTCCACCGAGGCCATCACCACCGTGCTCACCGTGGCCCCGTCCTTCCGGCTGAAGCTCAAGCCGGGCGTGCGCTACCTCATCAACCCCGGCTCGGTGGGCCAGCCGCGGGACGGGAACCCGCTGACCTCGTTCGCCATCTACGACAGCGACTCGAAGGTGGTGACCATCCACCGCATCCCCTACCGCCTGAAGTCCGCGCAAGAGAAGATCCTGAAGGCGGGCCTGCCGCGCCCGCTGGCGGACCGCCTGGCCATCGGGCGCTAGCGCGAGGCCCGATCGGGCCCCCACCGGAGGCCCGCTTCCCGGGCGAGGCGCAAGACCAGGCGCACGGGCAGGCCGGCGACGTTGGACGGCGAGCCCGACACCGAGGAGACGAACAGCGCGCCGCGGCCGTCCACGTGGTAGGCCCCGGCCTTGTCGAGCGGCTCGCCCGTGTCGACGTACCAGGCGATCTCCGCCGCGCTCATCGACGCGAAGGTCACGACGGTCGTCTCCACGCCGGACCGCGACGCCGCCCCGTGGGCGAGGCACACCCCGGTGACCACCTCGTGGCTGCGCCCGGAGAGCGTGCGCAGCATGCGCGCCGCCTCATCCGCCGTTGCCGGCTTGCCCAACACCTCGCGGTCGCAGACGACGAGGGTGTCCGCCGCCAGGACGGGCAGGTCCTGCGGCCCCACCGCCGCCGCCTTCGCGCGCGCCAGCCGCTCCGCGGCGGCCGCGCCCTTCTCCCCGGGCAGGATCGACTCGTCCACGGAGGGAGTGACGGCCCGGAACGGTATGCCCAGTGCGCCCAGGATCGCGGCGCGGCGGGGCGAGGCCGAGGCGAGAACGAGGACCGGTGGGACCACTACCCGCGGCGGAAGAGCGCGATCACGCGGGCCACGAGCGTCTCCGGGGACCCGGCGGCCTTGGGGACCAGCTCGTCCGCGCCGTGGGTGATGCGCGCCTCCTTCTGATTCTCCACCGCGATGCGGGTGTAGAGGACGATCGGGATGTCCACCCACTCCATGGTGGCCTTGATCATGTTGACGACGTCCTTTCCCGCCATGCGGCCGCCCATGCCCAGCTCCAGCACCACCACGTCGGGCCGCTCGGCCGCCATCGCCTCCAGACCGGCGTTCCCGTCGGAGACGGCCCGCACCGGCACTTCCGCCAGCTCCAGCGCCGCCACGGCCGTCTTGCGTGTCTGATCGTCGTCGTCCATGACGAGGACGGTCTTCCTCCGGCGGGTGCGGACGGCCGCCGGAGCCGGCGCCGCGAAGCCCTCCTCGGACTCGATGGAAGACGACTTCGTCGTGCCGACCGAGGCCATGGCCTTGAGCATGGACAGGATCTCGACCTGGAGGCCGCGCAGCGCCTTGAGCTCGCCCATAACGTCGCCCAGGCTGGCGGGCGCCGGGGGCGCTGGCGGCGGTACGGCCGCCGGCTTCCCCGGCCCGGCGACGGGCGCGCGCACGCCCGCGGGGAGCGTGACGCTGCCGGCCGGCGTGGGCGGCATCGACCCCGGGTTCCTCATCTTGAGCTGCGCCTTGCACGACGGGCAGACGATGACGCCGGCGGCGTCCGGGCGCCCGTTGACGTCCGCGCGGCAGCGAGGGCAGATCATGGGCGGCGGAAAGTATACAGGCTTGGATGGTGTCCGCCCCTGCCGTACAGTAGGGCCATGGCGCTGGAGCGTCTCATCACGACGAGCCTGGCCCGCCGGCTCTTCGGGGCGGTGCCGGCCCGCACGCTCGCGCTCGTTCGCGCGGCCTGGCCGCGCGCGGTGGGAGCGGACGTGGCCCGCCGGACCGAGGTGCTCGCGCTGGACGACGGAACCCTCCGCATTCGCGTGCCCGACGCGCGGTGGCGGAAGGAGCTGCACCGCATGCAGCGGGACATCCTATGGCGGCTGCGCGAGATCGTGGGCGACCTGGCGCCGCGGCGGATGGGCTTCGTGGAAGGGCCGGTGGCTGTGCCCCCGGCCCCGGCCCCGGAGGCCGCGAGGACCGCGCCGTCCGGGCCGCCGGAGCTCCCCGACGAGGTCCTGGCCGGGGCCGCGGTCCTCGAGGATCCCGAGATGCGCCGCCATTTCCTGGAGGTGGCCGCGCGCTACCTCGAACGATCGAAGGGTGGGAGCCATGCGTGACCCCGTCATCCTCTCCGCCGTCCGCGTCCCCACGGGCAAGTTCCTGGGCACGCTCAAGGGCTTCACCGCGCCGCAGCTCGGGGCCATGGTCGTGGCCGAGGCCGTGAAGCGCGCGGGTGTC
>DAINRN010000377.1:0-4126 GCA_036741815.1 Acidobacteriota bacterium | reverse complement strand
CCGTCCCCTCTCCCGGGGCCCCGCCGAGGATGTTCGTCTGCTCGAACTCGGGATGGCTGCCGTAGAAGACGATCGGCTGCCGGGAGGCGAAGGTGTGGCCGAGGAGCCGGGAGAGCCGCGCGTACCAGCGCTCGGCCATGGGCGCGGTCCGCTCCACGGCCTCGCGCTCCTCCGGGTAGTAATAGATGTCGAAGTGGTCGGTCTTCAGCACCTGAAAATCGAAAGTCCTGTAACGGACCTGGTTGCGGCCGAAGTACTGGGCGGAAGCGGCGGACGGTATCAGGAGCGCGGCGATGACGGCGAAGGCGGGGAAAAGAGAGAAGGATCCACGGCGCATGCGTTCAGCCTCCCGGGGACCGGCGTCCCGTGTGAGCAGGATCAAGCTCTTCCGGCAGGGCTGTCAAGCAAGAGCAATGCCGCGGCCCGGCCGCGGCTCAGGCCTCGGCGCGCCGCTTCGGCCGCAAGTTGGCGGCGAGAACGCGCTTGCGCAGGCGGATGGCGCCCGGCGTCACCTCCACGAGCTCGTCGTTGTTGATGAACTCCAGGGCCTGCTCCAGGTTCAAGGCCCTGAACGGGGTGAGACGGATGGCCTCGTCCGCCGTGGAAGCCCGCATGTTCGTGAGCTTTTTGGGCTTGGTCACGTTGACGTCCATGTCCGCGGGGCGGGCGTTCTCGCCCACGAGCATGCCTTCGTAGACAGCGGTCCCCGGACCCACGAACAGCTCCCCGCGGTCCTCCATATGGGACAGCGCGTAGGCGGTGGTGTCACCTGTGCGATCCGCCACCAGGACACCGGTCCCCCGCCGGGCGATGTCGCCCTGCCACTCCACGAACCCCTCGAGCAGCGTGTTCATGACCGCGGTGCCCCGCGTGTCCGTCATGATCTCGGTCCGCACGCCGATCAGCCCGCGGGTGGGCACGTGGAAGTCCAGCCGGACGCGCCCGGAGCCGTGGTTGACCATCCTCACCATCTTGCCTCTGCGCAGCGCCATCTTCTCCAGGACGACGCCCATGTAGGCCTCGGGCATGTCCAGGACCAGCAGCTCCAGCGGCTCTTTGCGCACGCCGTCCTCGGTGCGGGTCAGCACCTCGGGGTTGGACACCGACATCTCGAACCCCTCGCGGCGCATGGTCTCGATCAGGATGGCGAGCTGCAGCTCGCCCCGGCCCATCACCTTGAAGGCGTCCGCGGAATCGGTGGGCTCGACCCGGATGGAGACGTTGGTGAGCAGCTCCTTCTCCAGGCGGTCCTTGATGTTCCGCGACGTCACCCAGCGTCCCTCGCGGCCCGCGAAGGGCGAGGTGTTGACCGAGAAGATCATGGACAGGGTGGGCTCGTCGATGTGGAGCGGCGGCAGCGCTTTCGGGTCCTGGGCCGAGGTGACGGTCTCGCCGATGGAGATGCCCTCGAAGCCCGCCAGGGCCACGATCTCCCCGCAATCGGCTCCGTCCACTTCGATCCGCTTCAGCCCGTCGAAGGCATAGAGCTTGGTGACGCGGTTGGCGCCGAACGTCCCATCGCGACGCGCCACCGTCACGTCGTCCCCCACCTTGACCCGGCCCGAGAAGATGCGGCCGATGCCGAGGCGGCCCAGGTAATCGCTGTAGTCCAGGTTCGCGATCAGGAGCTGCAGGACGCCGCCGGGATCGCCCCCCGGGTCGGGGATGTGCTTCAGCAGGGCGTCGAAGAGCGGCCGCAGGTCCTCGCCCGGCCGCCCCGCTTCCAGGCTGGCCGTCCCCGTCTTCGCGTTCGTGTAGAGGACCGGGAACTCCAGCTGCTCCTCGACGGCGTCGAGGTCGATGAAGAGGTCGTACACCTCGTTCAGGACCTCCTGCGGACGGGCGTCGGAGCGGTCGATCTTGTTGATGACCACCACCGCGGGCAGCCGGGCCTCGAGGGCCTTGCGCAGGACGTAGCGGGTCTGGGGCAGCGGCCCCTCGGAGGCGTCCACCAGGAGCATGACGCCGTCCACCATCTTCAGGGCCCGCTCCACCTCGCCCCCGAAGTCGCTGTGGCCGGGCGTGTCCACGATGTTGATCTTGGCGCCCTTGTAGTGCACCGCCGTGTTCTTGGCGAGGATCGTGATCCCGCGCTCGCGCTCCAGCTCCCCGGAGTCCATGACCCGCTCCGCCACGTCCTGGTTGGCCCGGAAGGCCCCGCCCTGGCGCAGCATGGCGTCCAGCAGCGTGGTCTTGCCGTGGTCAACGTGGGCGATGATGGCGACGTTGCGGAGAGTCATGGGCAGCTGAACAGTTGACCACAAAGAGTCGAAGAGCACAAAGGCGCGCGGCCCGAGGGAGCGCGGGACGCGGGACTGGCTAGGGCCGGACGCCGGTCGATTCGAGCGTCGTCTTCGCCGTTCCCCCGCGCTTGCCCTTCAGCCGGGAGAGGGCCGCGGCCTCCAGCCCCTGCTCGATGTCGAGCAGCGCCTTGTGCTGGGCCTCCGCGGGGAGGCTCGACTCCAGCGCCTTCCGCCGCTCGTCCGCCGCCCCCGCGTCCTGCTCGGCCTCGAAGTAGGCGGTCATGACCTCGCCGATGCCCGCGTCCGACGCCGCCATCACCCGGGAGAGGAACGTGATCCCCGCGTTGTTGACCAAGTGGTTGACGGCGGAGGTGCCCACGATCTCGCGGCGCAGGAAATGCTCCCCCAGGTGATCCTTGAAGCCCTCACGGATCGGCCGCGGGAAGTAGGCCTCCAGGAACGGCCGGCCCGCTGGGCTGTCGGGGAAGTCGGATTCCAGGATCATCTCGAACGCCCACATCTTGGTGTGGCCCAGAAGGACCGCGAGCAACGGACGCGGCAGGCCCCGCTTGCGCTCAGGGCTCGACAGAAGCTCGGCCTGGGTGGGGATGGCGTCGTCGGCCCGGTTCAGCACGCCGGCGCCCAGCATGTTCTCGATCAGGGCCACGAACTCCTCGTAACGCGCGGCGCTACGCAGCCCGTCCAGGGTCAGGGCCCGGGCCTGGTTGGCGTTGTCGGCCAGGACCAGCGCGGCCACCTCCTCGGTCAGCTCCATGAGGATGCGGTTGCGCTCGTCCCGCCCCTTCACGACGCCCTTCTTCACCAGGAGGTCCATGAGGATCTTGAGGTTCACCTCGTGGTCGGACATGTCCACGCCGCCGGAGTTGTCGACGGCGTCGGTGTTGATGAGCCCCCCGCGAATCCAGTACTCCAGGCGGGCCTTCTGCGTGAGGCCGAGGTTGCCGCCTTCGGCCACCACGCTCGCCCGGACCTCCTTGCCGTCCACGCGCACCCGGTCGTTGGCCCGGTCTCCCACGTCCGCGTCGTCCTCGCTCGAGGCCTTCACGTAGGTCCCGATGCCGCCGTTGTAGAGCAGGTCCACGCGCGAGGAGAGGATGCGGCGGATCACCTCCTCCCCGCTGGCCGAGGCCGCGTCGATGTCCAGGAGCTTCCGGGCCTCGGGGGAGAGAGGGATGGCCTTGGCCGAGCGGTCGAAGATCCCGCCGCCCTTGCTGATGAGCCCGGCGTTGTAGTCGCGCCAGCTCGACCGCGGGAGCTTGAACATCCGCTCCCGCTCCGCGTAGCTCTTCGCCGGGTCGGGGTCGGGGTCGATGAAGATGTGGAGGTGGTTGAAGGCCGCCACCAGCCTGGTGGCCCGGCTCTGCAGCGCGCCGTTGCCGAACACGTCCCCCGCCAGGTCCCCGATCCCGGCCATGGTGAAGGGCTCCGTCTGGACGTCCTTGCCCAGGTTCCGGAAGTGGTGCTTCACGCACTCCCACGCCCCGCGCGCGGTGATCCCGACCTTCTTGTGGTCGTAGCCCACGCTGCCGCCGGAGGCGAAGGCGTCGCCCAGCCAGAAGCCGTACTGCGCGGAGACGCTGTTGGCGGTGTCGGAGAGGTGGGCGGTGCCCTTGTCCGCGGCCACCACCAGGTACGGATCGTCCCCGTCGTGGCGGACCACCTCGGGAGGATGGATGACCTTGCCGTCCACGATGTTGTCGGTGACGTCGAGCAGGCCGGACACGAACTCGCGGTAGCGGTCCACGAGGTAGGCGTCCAGGGCGGGCCGCGGCGGCACGTTGCCCTTGAGCACGAAGCCGCCCTTCGAGCCGACGGGCACGATGATCGAGTTCTTCACCATCTGGGTCTTCATGAGGCCCAGG
>DAINRN010000376.1:548-4137 GCA_036741815.1 Acidobacteriota bacterium | reverse complement strand
GCTCGCAGCTCCCGGCCGACCTGGCCGTGGGCAAGAAGGTCTTCGTCCGGACGATGCCGCTGACCGGCAGCAGTGACCTGGCCGTGGAGAATGTCACCTACACCACGACCAAGACCAAGAGCAAGACCAACAAGCACGGCGAGACGGAGACCGAGACGAAGACCAAGACCGAGACCGAGCACCAGCACTGACGCTCGGCGGTTGACGTCGCTTCTGGCCCCGGGGTTCGCCCCGGGGCCTTTTTTCTGTTCAAATTCGGCCATGGACGACACCGCGCAGGCCCGGCCGGCGCAGGCGCCGGCCCGCGTGGCCCTGCCCGGCGCGGGGCCGCTGTCGCCGGAGCGGCAGCGCGACCTCCACCGCGAGCTGCTCCTCCCCCGCGTCATCGAGGAGAAGATGCTCGTGCTCCTGCGGCAGGGGAAGCTGTCCAAGTGGTTCTCGGGCATGGGGCAGGAGGCGATCGCGGTGGGCGTCACCCAGGCCCTCCGGCCCGACGACTGGATCCTCCCCATGCATCGCAACCTGGGCGTGTTCACCGGGCGCGGGCTCGACCTGGTCACGCTCTTCCGCCAGCTCTTCGGAAGGGACGGCGGCTTCACCAAGGGCCGCGACCGCTCGTTCCACTTCGGGGTGATCGAGAAGAAGATCGTCGGCATGATCAGCCACCTCGGGGCCATGCTCCCGGTGGCGGACGGGCTGGCCCTGGCCGCGCAGCTCAAGAACACACGCCAGGTGGCGGCCACGTTCACGGGCGACGGCGCCACCAGCGAGGGCGACTTCCACGAGGCGGTGAACCTGGCCGCGGTCTGGCGGCTGCCCGTGCTGTTCGTGATCGAGAACAACCTGTACGGGCTCTCGACGCCCGCAGCGGAGCAGTACGCCTGCCGGGAGCTGGCGGACAAGGGCCCCGGCTACGGCATCCCGGGCGTGGTCGCGGACGGCAACGACCTGCTCGCGGTCTACCGCTCGGTGGAGCGGGCCGCGGAGCGCGCGCGGCGGGGCGACGGGCCGACCCTCCTGGAGTTCAAGACTTTCCGCATGCGCGGGCACGAGGAGGCCTCGGGCACGGCCTACGTCCCCCAGCCGCTCGTCAAGGAGTGGGCCGCCAAGGATCCCGTGGCCCGGTTCGAGAGGGCGCTGGTCGAGGGGGGCGTGCTGTCCGAGGCCGAGGCCCAGGCCGTGCGCGCGGCCCTGAAGGCGCGCGTGGACGCGGCAGTGGAGGAGGCCCTGGCCACGCCCGTCCCCGTCTCGACCGCCGAGCGAGAGCTGGCCGACCTTCTCGCGCCGGGCGGCTTCGTCCCCCGCTCCACCGCGGAGCCCGACGCGGCGGCGGCCCCCGAGCTGCGCTACGTGGACGCCATCAGCGACGGCCTGCGCACGGTGATGCGACGCGACCCGCGGGTCATCCTGCTCGGACAGGACATCGCGGAATACGGCGGGGTCTTCAAGGTCACCGAGGGGTTCGTGGAGGAGTTCGGCAAGGCCCGCGTCCGCAACACGCCGATCATCGAGTCGGGGGCGGTGGGCGCCGCCCTCGGCCTGGCCCTGGACGGCTTCCGGCCCATGGTGGAGATGCAGTTCGGCGACTTCATCACCTGCGGCTTCAACCAGGTCGTCAACAACCTGGCCAAGACGCACTACCGCTGGGGCAGCGCGGTGCCGGTGGTGCTGCGCGTGCCCGTGGGCGGAGGCGTGGGCGCCGGCCCCTTCCACTCCCAGAACGTCGAGGCGTGGTTCACGCACGTGGCCGGCCTGAAGGTGGTGGCCCCGGCCGCGCCCTACGATGCGAAGGGCCTCCTGGTGGCGGCCTTCGAGGATGGAAACCCCGTCCTCTACCTCGAGCACAAGCTCCTCTACCGGTCGGCCAAGGGACGCGTGCCCGCGGATCCCTACTCGGTGCCCATCGGCCGCGCGCGCATCGCCCGCGCCGGGCGCGACGCCACCCTCGTGACCTACGGCGTCGGCGTGGTGTGGGCCCTGGAGGCGGCGGAGATACTGGCCGGGGAAGGCCGTCAGATCGAGGTCGTGGACCTTCGCTCGCTCATCCCGTGGGACCGCGAGGCCGTCCTGGAGTCGGTGCACCGGACGGGCCGCGCCCTGGTCCTGCACGAGGCGCCGCTCACGGGCGGGTTCGGGGCCGAGCTGGCGGCCGTGATCGGCCGCGAGGCCTTCGAGTGGCTGGACGCCCCCGTCGCGCGCCTGGGCGGCCTGGACATCCCGATCCCCTTCAGCAAGGCCCTCGAGGAGGTCTTCATGCCGAAGGCCCGGCTGCTCCCCGCGCTGCGCGAGCTGCTGGCGTACTGAATCAGGGACGGGGCAGGTAGCGGACGGCCTCCTCGCCCAGCGTCTGGAGCACCGAGGTGCGCAGCGCCGCCGGCAGCTCCTGTCCGCTGCCCGCTCCGTCGGCGAGCTTGACGGCGAATCGGGCGACGTTGATCCCGTCCCGCACGGTGTAGCGCTCGTCCGCGTCGTGGGCCTTCTGCAGGAAGTCGGTCACGTAATCGAGGATCCGGCCCTCCGCGAACGGCAGGTTCTCCTCCAGGATGCGGCGCTCCTCGTCGCGCTCCGGGAAGTCGATGGTGATCTGCGGCTGCAGCCGCGAATGGATGTACTCGGGCAGCTCGAAGGTGGAGGCGTCGTCGTTCATGGTGGCCACCAGGCGGAAGTCGGGGTCGGCCTTGACCTTCACCCCGGCCACGATGGACTCCACGTAGCGGCGGGTGTCGAGCAGCGGGGCCAGCGAGGCCCAGCTCTTCTCGCTCATGCGGTTGCCCTCGTCCAGGATGCAGACCCCGCCGCGGACCATGGCCGTGACGAGGGGCGAGGCCACGTAACGGAGCTGGCCCTCGCCGGAGATCACGGGCGTGACCAGCAGGTCCTCGGGCCGGGTGTCCATGGTGGCCTGGTAGATGTACGCGTCGCGGCCCATCTCCCGCGCGGCGGCGTAGGCGAGGGTCGTCTTGCCCACCCCGGGCTTGCCCAACAGGCGCGGGTTCATGGGCAGGTCGCGCTCCTCCACCACCAGCCAGGCCGCGAGGAGCTCGCGCATCAGCTCCTTCTGCCCCACCCAGCGCACCGGCAGCTCGTCGGGGTGGGCAAGGTGCAGCGTGACGCCCTCGATGGCAATGGTGCGGTCGCCGGCCATGGGCGAGAGTGTATCCCGCGCGCCCGCGGGGCGCGAGGTGTCGCGCTGGAGCGCGGGCGTTCACTTCCAGGCAACTCGCCCCGCGCGAAGCGCGCACCCGAGGGCCCCGCGGGAGTACCCTATCCCCATGGCTGACGAGCCGCCCAGGTCCGCCTACGAGCTGGCCATGGAGCGCCTCCGCAAGAAGGACCAGGAGGCGGGCGTCGAGGAGCGCCGCCTCACCGACGAACAGCGCGCGGCGATCGCGGACGTCAAGAAGGTCTACGAGGCGCGCCTGGCGGAGCGCGAGATCCTGCACAGGTCCAAGCTGGCGCAGACGGGGGACCCGGAGGCCCGCGAGGCCCTGGAGACGGAGTACCGGCGGGACCGCGAGCGGCTCGTCTCCGAGCGCGACCGCAAGCTCGAGGAAGCCCGGCGGGAAGGCTGTGGCGACCGGTGGTGTCT
>DAINRN010000376.1:0-538 GCA_036741815.1 Acidobacteriota bacterium | reverse complement strand
CGGCGCGATGCCGGTCGTCGCTCCCGTCCAGGATGCTCATGTCCTCAGGATCGGCGCGCAAATAGACGCCGGACGTCCGCGCGTTGACCGTCGGGTCGGTCTCCGAACGAGTCGTCCAGTACCCGGCCGCGCGATCGGCGGTCTCGAGTCGGATCTCTCCCGTCCCGTGCAACTGCGGCGCGTTCGGGTCCCGAGGCCGTTCGCCCTTCCAGTAGTAGAAGATACCAGGGGGATCCTTCCTCTCCTTCGCCGCTTCGCTCCCGTATCGCGCGGACAGGGTGCCGTCCTCTTGCCATGAGCGGCCGCTCAGCTCCAGCGCCCCGTCGCGGTCTCGCGAGATCCGCAGGAGGCTCACCGCCGAAGGCTCCCGGGAGCTGCGCTCCGTCAAGGAAAACTGCCACCACAGGCCCTCGATGCGGGCGACGCGGCCCTCGTTCTCGATCGCCTTCCGAAGCTTCTGATTGACGGCTCTCATCCCGGAAGGGGTCGTCGCTTCGCCGTAGCGTACGCACGTGAGGCCGAGGAGATCGCTCGGAAG
>DAINRN010000375.1:0-4162 GCA_036741815.1 Acidobacteriota bacterium | reverse complement strand
GGGCATGACGGCCAGGGTGTTCCACATGACGGCATTGGCCACGGCGTTTTCCGGCTCCGTTTCGAGCGCGGCCCGCGCCGAGTTTTCCGCCTCCCTGAAATCCTCGGCCAGGAAGGTGCGGTACGCGACGCGCGCCAGCTCCGCACCCTTGCTGACCGGTGACGGTGTTGGCCTGGGCGTCGGCGCCGGCGTCGGCGGAGGCGTCGGCTTTGGCGTGGGTGTCGGGGTGGGTGTCGGCGTTGGCTTCGGTGCGGGCGTGGGCGTCGGCGTGGGTATCGGTGTCGGTGCGGGTGTCGGTTTGGGCGTGGGAGCAGGCGTGGGGGTCGGCTTTGGCGCCGGCGTGGGTGTCGGCGTCGCGATCGGAGTCGGCACCGGAGTCGGCGTCGGTGCCGGCGTCGGCACGGGCGTCGGTGCAGGCGTGGGCGGAGGCGTGGGCGTCGGCTTTGGCGTCGGCGGCGGAGCCGGCTCTGCCTTGCGGCTGTCCGCGACGGCGACGGTCGCGGCGGGCTCCTGCCGGGCGAGGAAGACCACGATCTTCTTCCCCGCCTCGTCGGGGGGCGCGGTCACCGTCTTCACCAGGAAGCCCGACTTGGTCGCGGTGACCTTCGCCTCCACGTCGGCGGGAATCCCCTCGAAGCGGAAGAACCCGTCCTCGTCCGTGACGGCCGTCGTCTCGCCCACCTTCTCTGCGCTCACCGCCCGGGGGGCGGTGGCCAGAGCCACGCGCACGGTCGCGCCGGGGACGGGGCCCGCCTCGCTGTCCTTGACCACGCCGTACAGCGTGCGGGCCCGCGGCGCCGCGGGCTGTCGGTCCAGGCCCGCCGTCGCCGCGCCCAGCTTCTCCGGCCGCACCAGGACGAAGGGCGGGCCCTCGAAGCGGCTGTACGGCGTCTGCTCCCGGTTCTTGTGCTCGCGCACCGCCTGCGGGACGTACTCGTTCAGGTAGTCGATCAGCGAGGTGAACGTGACGCGGCCGCGCACGCTGGCCGCCCCCGCGAGGCCCTGCTCGATGTAATAGGAGAAGAAGCCCCGCCGCTTCTCGGTCCACTCGTACGCGCTCTGCGCGCGGCTGCACGACAGGAGCGTGCACCGCACCCCTCCCTCTCCCGCGGGCTGGAGGGTGAAGGCGGCCTCGAAGGCCTCGTCCGCGAGGTTGGGCTTCTTGCCTCCCGTGGTGGGGTCGTTGCGGCAGGCGTCGATCATGATCACGCGGTGGGCCACCCGGATGGACTCCAGCTCCTGCATGAGCGCGGTGGCGGGGAGCGAGGTGACCTTCAGGGCCCCGGTGCTGGCGATGTTCGCGTCCCAGGTCAGCAGGTAGCGCTGGCCGTCCACCTGTACCCCGTGGCCCGCGAAGAAGAAGAGCAGGAGGTCGCCGGGCTTGGCCGCGGCCTTGATCTCCTCGAGCTTCTCCAGGATGCTGACCGCGCCGGGCTTCACCGGGCCGTCGCTCGTCAGAAGCGTCACCTGCGACTCGGGGAAGTCGGCGTACTGGATGAGGGCCTGGCGGACGGCGCGCGCGTCGGCCACCGCGCCGGAGAGCGGCGGGATGCCGGGGCTCTTGTACTCGTCCACCCCCACCAGGACGGCCCATCGGTCGCCGGAGGCGGTGGCGGCGGCGGCCGGGGCGACCCTCTCGATGCGGCGCTCGTCCTGGGCGGAGGCGCCGAAGGCGTAGACCGCCATCGCCAGGGCGGCCACGGCAACGCGTCTCAGGAGTGTGGTTCGCACGAAGGGTAGTGCCAGGTCCCCGGGTCGGCGGCAGAGTGTATAAGATCACGCTCCGCATGAGCAAACGGCCTCTCCTCGCCGGGCTCCTCCTCGCCCTCCTCGTCTGCGCGCTGGTGGCGGGCGCGAGCCGGCTGAGGCTGCTCGAGTCGGCGGAGCTGGAGGCCTACGACCTCCTTGTGCGCCGGAGGCCGCCGCCCCCGCCGCTGCCCAGCGTCGCGGTCGTCGACTTCGACGACGAGACCTTCGCCAAGCTCGGGGTCTTCCCGGCGCCGCGGGCGGTGCTGGCGGAGGCCCTGGAGAGGATCGCGGCGGGCGGGCCCGAGCTGATCGGCCTGGACGTGCTGCTCAGCGAGAAGCGGCCGGCCGAGGCCGAGGGCGAGAGGCGGCTGGCCGCGGCGCTGGCGGAGGCGGGCAACGTGATCCTGGCCGACAACTTCGGCGGCCACCAGCTTGCCTCCAGCGAGCCGCTCCCGGAGTTCAAGGAGCACGCGCTCGACGTCGGCTTCGTCAACCTCCTGCTGGACCCCGACGGCTTCGTCCGCCGCACGTACCTCGCGGTGCGGACGCCGGAGTACCAGGGCGTCTCGTTCGCGGTGGCGCTCGTGACGAACTACGTCCAGAAGCCCCTCGAGCCCGGGCGCCAGGGCGGCTTCCGCATCGGGTCCACGGAGGTCCCCCTTGACGGCAGCGGCCTGCCCTCCTGCCTCATCAGCTACTGGACCCCGCGCCCCGCCGAGGTGGTGAGCGCGAGCAGGGTGCTGGACGCGGGGTTCGATCCGTCGCCCTTCCGCGGTCGGATCGTGATCGTGGGCCAGAGCACGTCGAAGGCCCAGGACCGCTTCGCCACCCCGCTCTTCCGGCTGCGCGGGCCCGAGGGCCGCCGGCTCGTGCCGGGGCCGGAGATCCACGCCGCGGCGGTCGGCACGCTGCTCACGGGAGCGATCGTGAAGCCGCTCGACGCGCGGGCCCTGTGGGCCGTCAACCTGGCGGTGGCCTGCCTGGTCATGGGCCTGGCCATCCGCTCGCGGCCGTTGCAGGGCGCGCTCGTGGTCGCCGCAGCCGCCCTGGGGACGTACGCCGCCGCCGAGTACCTCTTCATCACGCACCGCCTCTGGCTGCGCTTCGTCTCCACCGAGGCGGTGATCCTGCTGGCCATGCCCGCGGTGCTCGCCTTCCGCTTCCTCGAGGAGCGCCGGCTGAAGGCCGAAGCGGAGGCCGAGCGGCACCAGCTCATGGGCCTCTTCGGCCGCTATGTCTCCTCGGAGGTGGTCGAAGAGATCTGGCGGCGGCGGAGCGAGATCGTGCTGGCGGGTGAGGAGCGGACGGCCACCGTGCTTTTCTCCGACATCCGCAACTTCACCAGCCTGACCGCCGGCAAGGCCTCCGGCGAGGTGCTGGCCTGGCTGAACGACTACTTCACGGCCATGAGCGAGGTGATCAAGAAGAACGGCGGGTTCCTCAACAAGTTCATCGGGGACGGCCTGATGGTGGTCTTCGGCGTGCCGCTGGGGACCAGCACGCGCGAGGACGCCTGCCGCGCGGTGCGGAGCGCGGTCGAGATGCTGGCGCGGGTGGACGACCTGAACCGGGAGCGTCAGCCTGGGCGCCCGGAGCTGCGCATCGGCATCGGCATCCACACGGGACCGCTGACGGCGGGCACGGTCGGATCCCGGGACCGGCTCGAGTACTCCGTGATCGGAGCGACGGTCAACCTGGCCTCGCGGCTGGAGGGCCTGTGCAAGGAGCTCAAGACGTCGATCGTCCTGAGCCCCAGCACGCAGCAGCACGTCCAGTGGGCCTTCGACACCGTCCCCCTGGCGCAGACCAGCGTCCGGGGCTTCGACGGCACCATGCAGGTGCACACGCTGCGGGACCAGATGCCGAAAGACGTCGGCTCCGTCGAGGGTCGCCCCGCCGGTTGACGGGCTCGGCCCCTACTTGTTCCGGAACAAGTCGCTCACGGGAAACGGATCGAGGCGCGCTGGCGCGCTTACGAAATTCGAATCCGTTTCAGGACGGATAACAGTTACGTTTCGACCCGTTCTGGAGCGCGCAGCGGTCCTACGCGACCGTGACCTCCTTGCAGAGGTACACGTCCTGGATCGCGTTCAGCAGCTTCACGCCCTCGGCCATGGGCCGTTGGAAGGCCTTGCGCCCGGAGATCAGTCCCATGCCCCCCGCGCGCTTGTTGATGACCGCGGTCTTGACCGCCTCGACGAAGTCGTTCTCGCCCGAGGCCCCGCCGGAGTTGATGAGGCCCGCGCGGCCCATGTAGCAGTTCGCCACCTGGTATCGGGTCAGGTCGATGGGGTTGTCGCTCGTGAGTTCGGAGTAGACGCGCTTGTCGATCTTGCCGTAGGGGTTCTCCTTCGACGAGAGCGCGTTGTAGCCGCCGTTGTTCTCCGGCAGCTTCTGCTTGATGATGTCCGCC
>DAINRN010000374.1:0-4163 GCA_036741815.1 Acidobacteriota bacterium | reverse complement strand
AACGAGGGCGGCTACGCGGAGCTCGACGCCTACCTGGTCCAGCATCCGGACTGCAAGCTCGTCATCATCGACACCCTGGAGATGGTGCGCGCGCCGCAGAAGGAGAACAGCGGCGTCTACGCGCAGGACGTGCTCGCGATCCGGGAGTTCAAGCGGCTCGCGGACAAGCACGGGATCTGCCTTCTCGTCCTTCACCACTCCCGCAAAGGGGCGGACACGGACGACCTGGTGGACGCCGTCTCCGGCACCGCCGGCGTCTCCGGCACCGTGGACACGGTGATGCGCCTCCGCCGGGTGGCCGCACTCGTCGAGGGCACCGATGAGGCGGTGCTCGAAGGGCGAGGGCGGAAGGTCCGGGACTTCAAACTCGCGCTCCGTCTCGACGACCGGGCCGGCTGGCAGCTCCTCGGCGATGCGGACGAGGTGCACCGGACCCACGAGGAGGCGGAGCTGCTGGCGGCGATCGCGGCGGAGGCCGTGAAGCCCGCGGAGATCGCCGCCGACCTCGGGCTCCCGCGGGCCACGGTGCAGATGCGGCTCAAGCGGGCCGTAGCGCGGGGCCTGGTCCACCGGCTCCGCGGCGGGCTCTACACCCTCACGGAGAGCGGGGCGCGGTCCCTCGAGAATTCGGGTGTTAGCGGTGTTAGCGCGGTTACCCCGGTTAGCGCTGTGTCAACGAGTCACATGTTAGCGTTTGGGCGTCCCGGGGAGTTAGAGCCGGATCGCGAGCCCCCCCAGGGAGACCTCTGCCCGCCTGAAGGCACCGAAAACGCTAACACCCGCACAGCGCTAACACCGGTAACAGCGCTAACACCCCACCAGACCGACCCCGATCCCCTGCGCGCCCGCCGCTGGGAGGTGCGCCGGCTCGCGGAGGCCCGCGTCTTCCCGGCGCTGCGTCTCTCCCCAGCCCTCGCGATCATCGCCGGGGAGGGCGCCTGGGCCGCGTTCTGCCGGACGGCGGCGGGCGCCGAGCTGGAGCAGGCCGCGGCGGCGCTCGCCCCGGAGGGCACGGCCGATGCCTGACCCCTGCCCACGCTGCCTGGAGAGGCCCCGGCTGCCGGCCGGGGTGCCTTTGCACGCCTCCACACGGCGGGACTCGCGCGGGCGCGCATGTATAAACCCTTACTTCTTCTTCTTCTTCGGAGGAGGTGTACACATGCGCGAGGCACGCAGATGAGACTGGTTGAGGCACAAGCAACCGCAGAAGCCCTGCTGGCCGAGATGGCGCCGCACTGCCACCAGGTAGAGATCGCCGGCAGTGTGCGGCGGTGTTGCCCAAACCCCCATGACCTGGAGCTGGTCGCCGTCCCCCGCTGGGAGCCGGGCCCGGTCTCCTCCCTCTTCGGCGAGGCGGACCTGGTGAACTGCCTCCACCTGTGGGCCACCGCGGCCGCGGTGCGCGGGCGGCTGCGGTGGATCAAGCCGGGGACCGCGGAGTTGATCGACTGGCAGCCGAAGCCGGACGGGAGATACTGGCGGGCGCTTCTCCAGCCGGAGGGCGTCAAGCTCGACCTCTTCCTCACCCGCCCCGAGAATCACGGACTGATTCTCCTCATCAGAACCGGCAGCGCCGAATTCTCGCAGGCGACGATGGCTCACGCCCTGCGGATCGGCTGGAAGTGTGCGGGCGGGCAGCTCTGGAACCCGGCGGGGGAGGTGGTCCCGACGCCGACCGAGGCGGAGGTCTTCGCCGCGCTCGGCCTGGAGGAGATCCCGCCGGAAGCGCGGACCGGCGCGGCGGCGCTGCGGATGCGGCGGGCAAGCGAGTTTTCCGAGGCGGCCCATGCGTGACAGCCTCTTCGACCTTCCGCCCGAGCAAGCCGGCGGGCGGGACCTGCCGCCCCTTTCCGGGAGCGATCGCCAGCGGCCCTGGGCGGAAGACGTCCGCACGAAGAAGCTCGCCGAGATCGACCGCCTGCTTCGCGACTGGCAGGAGTACGTGACGCTCCTGGAGCGGACCGGCAAGACGGAGCCGGCGGCACGGGAGCGGGAGGCATTGCGGGCGGCCATTGACGCCAGCGAGGGGCTGCTGAAGCGGGACACCTGTCGGTTCTGGTTGGACCGCCGCTGCAACTCGGGGAGGGAGCTGCTCGCCGGCGCGGAGCCCAACCCCGGGAACACCTATCATCCGCAGCCGGGAGAGGGGAGCTGACGATGGGCCAGTGCGGCTGCGGCGACATGAACCTGGTGGCGGCCTACCCGCTCGCCGGGACAGAGAACGTCCTCGGCGTCGACTTCTACCTCGGCTGCCGGGATTGCGGGGCCCCCCCGACCGTGCGGCTCCACTTCTTCGACGCGGCCGGCTGGGAGCAGTGGAAGGAGTTCCTCTGGGGACCCTTCGGGGAGCCGCTCCACTTCGGCCCCTACGGCGGCGGCAGCTCGGCAGAGAGCCCGCACGGGCTCAACATCCCGCTCGCGGGCCAGGGCGAGCTGGCGAAGGCGGCCCGCGAGGACGAGGACCTGCAGGAGGTGGAGCCCGGCGAATACACGACCCTTGCGGACCTCTTTTCCGGCGACCTCGCCGGGACGCTCATTCGCGAGGCGCTGTTGCGACGAGAGAAGCCCTGGATCTGACGACCTACGGTCACCTGAAAGGAGCACTGCCCCATGGCTACCACGTTCACCGCGGCCCCGGAGGTCGAAGCCCTCGCTCGGGACCTCATCCGGGAGCACCATCAGCACCTCATCACCCACGGCGTCCGGGTGACCTTCCTTTTCAGAGATGACGTGCAGAAGAAGGCCGGCCAGGAGGTCTGGGGCACCTGCCAGAAGGTGAGCAACCTGAACGCCTTCCTGGCTGCCGGCGAAGACGACCAGGAGGAAGGCGAGACGCCGCCCTTCTTCGTGATCGTGATCGCGAGGCCGATCTGGGACCGGGCCACCCCGGCGCAGCGGCGGGCGCTCGTCGACCACGAACTCGCCCACGCTTACGCCGAGGAGGACAAGGAGGGCGCTGTGAGACTCACCGTCCTCGGCCACGACCTCGAGGAGTTCCGGGCCGTCGTAAACCGGCACGGCCTCTGGCGCGAGGCGCTGAAAGACTTCGCGGCGGCCTGCGAGGAGGCGCAGCTCACCATCCCGCTGGAGGAGGACGAGCACACCAGACTTACGATCGAGGCGGGCGGGAAGACGGTGGAGACCACGGTCGCCGGGATGAAGCGGGCGACCGCGCGTCTCTCGCGGCCGGCGGCGGTGATCAGGGCGCCGATGGGAGATCAGTAGGAGCCCGCCATGAGCAGTACCCAGCTCGCTATCTACACCGTCTACGAGCGCCCGCGGGACTACCCGGGCGAGTTCGTCGTCCGGCGCTTCCTGGTGCCTCCGGGCTTGCCGGAGCGGGACCTCTTTGCCCGCGGCCGGACCCTCGCCGCGGTGCGAGCGGCCCTGCCGCCGGGATTGGTCTGTCTGGATCCGGCCCCCGGTGACGACCCGGTGATTCGAGAGGTGTGGCTGTGAGCGCAACCACGCGTCGCGGTGATTACATGCAGGTCGCCTCAGGGGCGCGTTTCTACCCCCTCGATCCGCGCCCCGAGGAAATCCAGATCGAGGACGTGGCCCACGCGCTCGGGCACCTCTGTAGGTTCGCCGGACACACGTCCAGCTTTTACACCGTCGCGCAGCACTCGGTCCTCGTGTCGCGCATCTGCGAGCCGCAGGACGCGCTCTGGGGGCTGCTTCATGACGCCTCGGAGGCGTACCTCGGTGACATGGTGCGGCCGCTCAAGAGGCAGCCGGAGATGGCCAGCTATCAGGAGGCCGAGGAGCGGCTCATGGCCGCGATCTGCGAGCGGTTCGGACTGCCGGCGGCGATGCCGGAGAGCGTAGTGCGCGCGGACGAGATCATCCTGGCGACCGAGGCGCGCGACCTGATGGGCTCGGAAACGCTCGAACGCTGGAGTTCCCTTCAGGGTATCGAGCCGCTCTCGGAGCGCGTGGTGCCGTGGGTGCCGGGGACCGGAGCGCGGCTGTTCCTGCGGCGGTTTCGGGAGGTGGCCGGATGAATACTCGATCCAAGCCCGCCGGGATCGAGATCGGCGCCGTCATCGGCTGGCGGGGCCGGGACGGCAAGCGCTACGAGTCCCGCGTCGTCGGCGTCAACCCCGACTCCATCGTGACCAGCCGCGGCAGCATCCCCTTCGACGCGCGGGACCTGCGTCTCG
>DAINRN010000373.1:0-4165 GCA_036741815.1 Acidobacteriota bacterium | reverse complement strand
CGGCTGGCCGACGGCCGCGGTGACATCGTCTACGCCGTCCCCCCCGAGGAGGGAGGCCGCGAGCCGAGGGGGGCCCGCTTCCTTAGCCGGCCGGGTCTCACCGTCTATTACGTAGGGTTCAACCTGCGGGACACGCCCGCCAACCCGTTCCGCGACCTCCGCGTCCGGCAGGCGCTCCATCTCGGCGTGGACCGCGAGGAGCTGGTCCAGAAGGGCCTGATGGGGAAGGGCGCGGTGGCCACCCAGCCGGTGGCGCCCGCGGTCTTCGGCTACGACCCCGACGTGCCGCGCCCGCTGCACGACCCCGTCCGCGCGCGCAAGCTCCTGGCCGACGCGGGCTACCCCGGCGGGTTCCGCGCGCGGCTGGACGTGGGCACCGGACGCCTTCCCGCGGCTCGCGTCCTCCAGGAGCAGCTAAGGGCCATCGGGGTGAGCCTGGACCTGAACCCGTCGGAGGGAGACGGCGTCTACCAGCTGGCCATGGCCGGCAAGAGCGACCTGTTCCTCATCGGCTGGGACTGCAGCACGGGCGAGGCCAGCGAGTTCTACGAGTTCAGCCTGCACAGGCCGCAGGGCCAGTACGGCAAGGGCAACTACGGTGGATACTCCAACCGGGAGATCGACACCATCGCGGAGACCAACGGCGCCATCCTCGACCAGCGCGCGCGCCGGCGGCTCCTGCAGAAGGCGGCCGTCATCGCCATGGAGGACCTGCCCGTGCTGCCGCTGTGGGTGCGGGACGACGTCTACGGAGTGCGCGCGGACCTGACGTTCCGGCTGCGCGCCGACGCCGCGGTGCGGCTGGCGGACGTGCGCTGGGTGGACTCGCGGTAGGCTCTGGACGCGGACAGCCGCGCGCGGTCAGCGCGCGCGCGCCGACAGGGGGGTATCGAAGCTGAATCCAGTCGCCGGCTCCAGGGCCACGGTCTTGCCGGTCAGCGCGCCGTAGCCGCCCGTGTGCGCGACGGTCACGCTGCCGGAGTGGCCCGCGAGCGGCGGCAGCGACGTCGTGTTCAGGGACAGAGACTGGCCCGGCCCGAGCGTGAACGCGTGCGAAGCCAGCAGCGCCCCGGACGGGCTCC
The DNA here is from genome assembly GCA_036741815.1 of Acidobacteriota bacterium. Classification (GTDB taxonomy): domain Bacteria; phylum Acidobacteriota; class Vicinamibacteria; order Fen-336; family Fen-336; genus DAINRN01. The sequence goes on along the minus strand of DAINRN010000373.1, from coordinate 3,083 downwards.
AGAAATAGGCCCGGCCCTCTGCGGTCGGGCCGCTACCGTTCGCCAGCAGGAGGACCGTCACCTGGCCGCCGGAGTTGTTGAAGCGAGGCCCCGAGAGCGTCGTCTCCCACGCGCGCAAGCGATAGACGTCGTCGGGCCCGCAGGAGGGGGAGCAGGCTCCCCGCAGCCTCAGGTGCTGGTTGGTCACCGTCAGCGAGGTGGCGTTCCGCCAGCGCAGCGTGACCGCGCTGCCGGTGCCGACGGGGGCGGCGCTCTCGAGGATGGTCAGGTTGTCCGCGGCCAGCCTCTCGAGGACCAGCGGGGTAGTGTCGCCGGAAGCAGCGTCGACCGTCACTTGGTAGGATGCCCGCGGCTGCTGGGCAATCTTGAAGACGACCCCGCCGGGGAGGGCCAGGTCTTCCCATTGGTGCGAGCCGTGCCCCACCTCGTAGCCCGCCAGAGGCGCCGCGTCGTCGTCGACGATGGTCCCCGCTCCGCTCCCCACCGTCACCGTGGCCCCCACGGGCAACGAAAGGTCGACGCTGAACGTCTCGTCCGGCTCGACCAGCGTGTCGCCCAGCACGGGGACGGCGACCGCCTGCTCGGTCACGCCGGGCGCGAAGGTCAGCGTGCCGGAGGCCGGCAGGTAGTCGGAGCCGGCCGTGGCGGTGCCGGCCACGGCCGCGAACGCCACCGTCACCGTGGACGACGACGGCTGCGAGAGGCTCACCTCGAAGTTGGCGTTCACGCTGCCCGTGTTTCCTTCGACCGCCGCGCCGTCGCCGATGGACAGCGCGGGCAGCCCGGGTGGCACGTATTCGTCGGCGCCGATGTCCCGGGCGGGGCCGTACGGGCGCGGCTGCCCGTCCCAGTCCAGGCCGCAATCGGCCAGGGGCACGCCCTGGTCGATGGCGACGGCCGCTCCCGCGACCAGGTGCAGGTCGGAGCCGGCGGCGTCCACGAACAGTCCCGGCGTGGCCGAGGTCACGTTGGCCTCCACCTCGGCCTGGGCGCCGTCGCGCTGCTTCACGGCCCCGTCCGCCAGGTTGTTCTTGATCACGGCGCCGGTGGTGCCCGGAAAGCGGTACTCGATAGCGTCCGGCCAGGTGCCGCTCTGGATGGAGGTGTTGTGCAAGACGCGGGTGCCGGGCGACTCCCACAGCGAGATGGCGCTGTCTCCGGGCACGGTCGCCTGGCGATGGATGAAGTTGCCGCAGATGAGGCCGCCCTCGTGGCTGAAAGCGAAGCCGGGCTGCGGCCCCAGGCCGTACGCGATGGCGCGCTCGCAGTCGATGAAGGTGTTGGCGAAGGTCAGGGTGTTGCGGGAGCCGCTCCACATCAGCACCGCGGGGCCCAGGGACTGCGGCGCCCCCGGGGGCACCCGGATGTTGCGGAAGAGGTTGTAGCGGATGATCCAGTTGTCGCCGTGGTGAATGTCCACGCCGTTGGTGTAGCCGTGGTCGGGACCGATGGTGGTGTACTCGATCACGCTGTACTCGACGATGCCGTCGTCCACGCCGTCGGGGTTCGCGAAATCCACCGTGCCCTTCACGAACTGCTCGCCCGCGTCGAACAGCCGGACGTTGTAGAGGCGCACGCGGTCGCAGCCCTGCTCGCCCTGGAGCTGGACCGGGTGGTATTGCACCTCTCCCACCGACAGGTTCGCGATCAGGACGTCCTGCGCGTCCTCGCAGGTGATCCCGTGGGTAATGCCGGGCACGCCCATGCCGTTTCCGACGATCACCACGTCGTCGCGGTTGTCGGTCGCGCCCCGCAGCGCGACGCCGGTCACGCCGTTGCGGATGCGCAGGATCGAGGTCAGCGGATAGGTGCCGGGCTGGATGAGGATGGTGGTGCCGGACACCAGGTTGGTGACCGCCGACTCGAGGGCGGCGACGGTCGAGACCGTGACCACGTTGCCGGTAGGTGGCGGTAAGGGCGGGGCGGGCGGAGGCGCTATGAGGATGGCCGCCGCGAAGCGTGGCGCGCCGGCGAAGAGAAGGCCCGCGAGCGCGAGCCGGCGCCGAAACATCCTACGGTCTTACAAGGACTTGCAGCCCGGCGCGGTGACGCGGCTCACTCCAGACCCGCGCGGCGGCCAGAGCCTGAGCTTTACGCTCACCCCGGGAAGCTGTAGCTTCTCCGGCGAAGTGGCAACGACGCGGCGCGCGTCGAGGAGAGGAGCGATCTGATGCGACCACTGGCGATCCTGACCGGCCTGCTGCTGGCGGGCGGCGCCGTATCCTCCGTGGCGCAGGACGCGCCGGTCGCGGGCGAGGACCGCTACCGGTTCGCGGCCGGGCGCGGCGACGAGCGTGCCATCACGCTGGAGGCCACGCCGACGGGCGTGCGGTTCACCTTCGGCGGGGCGCGGCCGGGCTGGGACACCGCGCTCCTCGGCGTCCGGCTCGCCGCTGGCTCCGCCGACCCCAGGGTGGATGTCTCCGCGGGCGCCGCCCGCCTGCGCCAGCACGTGGACCCGGGCGGGAACGGCCTGCGCTGGCTGAACCTGACGGGCCTCCGTGGCGAGCTGAAAGACGGCGTGGCGGTCGAGCTGCAGGGGGAGGGCGTCACGTTCGCGGCCGGCCCCGCCACGCTGCGGACCTTCGCCAACGGCCTCGACCTGTCGCGGCGGATCCTGATCGTGGCCCCGCACCCGGACGACGCGGAGATCGCCGCCTTCGGGCTCTACTCCGGCCGCAACGCGACCATCGTGACCGTCACCTCCGGCAACGCGGGCGACGCGAACTACGCCGCGGAGTTCCCCGACCCCGCCCAGCAGTACCTCTTCAAGGGCTTCCTGCGCGCGGTGGACAGCGTGACCGTCCCCTGGCTGGGCGGCATCCCGCCGGACCGTACGTACAACCTCGGCTATTTCGACGCGCGCCTGCGCACCATGCGCGAGAAGCCGGGCGAGACGGTGGCCGAGATGTACGGGCCGAACACGGACGTGGCTCCGTACCGGCGGGCCAACATCGGCCGCCTCCTCCCCGTGGGGCCGCGCGCGAACCGCTGGCCGAACCTGGTCGAGGACCTGGCCGCCATACTCAAGAAGGTGGACCCGCAGATCGTGGTCGCCGCGCACCCGTACCTGGACTACCACG
>DAINRN010000372.1:890-4172 GCA_036741815.1 Acidobacteriota bacterium | reverse complement strand
CAGGCCTCATGGACCACTCAGGCCCTTACGCCTTCGACAACCGAGAGGTGGGTTGCGGTGGAAACGACGCGCCGAAGCCTGAACCCGGATCGCTTCAGCAGCTCCCGGAACTCCGCCCGGGTCCGCTCCCGGCCACGTGGGGTGAGCACGAGCATCTCGAGATCGAGCAGTTTGCCGAAATGCGGTCCGTTGCCGGGCGGGATGACCGCATCGACGATCAGGACCTTCCCGCCCGGCTGCATGGCGCGGTGGCAGCTCAGGAGGATCTGGGTAGCCCGCTCGTCATCCCAGTCATGGAGGATGTGCTTCATCAGGCAGGCATCGGCCCCCGGCGGAACGGACCCAAAGAAGTCGCCGCTGAGGATCCGGCAGCGGTCGGCCACGCCTCGGCTCTGGAGCTGCGCAGGGGCACCGGCGGTCACGTGGGGAAGGTCGAAGAGGATGCCGCGCATCCTTCGATACGCTTTGAGAATGTTCGCGATCATGAGGCCGTGACCGCCGGCGACGTCCACCAGGGTGTTGATCCCGGAAAAATCGTATGCGGCGAGCACGGCCTTCGACTCCAAGGTGCTGATCGAGGTCATCGCCGCGTCGAACACCGCTGCGGCTTCGGGCATCTTCGCCAGGTACTCGAAAACGGGCATGCCGAAAACATGGTCAAGAGCGGGCTCACCGGTTCGGACGCTGTGCCGAAGCTCTCCCCATGGGCGCCATGTGCTCTCGTGCCCTGTGAATCGCGCATAGCCACCGAGCGCCTGGGGTGAGTCTGTTCGGAGCAGCCTGCCGAGCGGAGTGAGCCGGAACCGTCGCTTTCCGGTCTCCGCGAAAAGGCCAACGCTCGCCAGGGCGCGAAGCAGCCGATAGACACCGTCCTCCGAAGCGTTCGCCGCTCGCGCAATGTCGACAGCCGTCCTGGCGCCATCCTTCAGACGGTCTGCAATGCCGAGCTCGGCGGCGACCGCAATCGCCTGACTCACCCATTTGCCCACAGTCAGGTTCAACAAGGTCATCGCATCGGAAGCCTTCTTTGCCGGTGCGGGTCGCGGTTTCGCCATGTTTCTTCCTCGCTTCACGACGTGACTGATCTTATCCGTCCCGGGATGGATACGGAATCCGTAAGAATCGTCTCGCTCTCAAGGAGCGCGCGAGCCGCGCGACCGCACCAGGTAGACGTCGCCGTCGCCGAGCGTGCCAGGGAATCGCGCCACCGGCTCGAAATCGGTTTCGATGACACGGGTCAGGTCCGGGAACCGCAGGCGCATGTCGCGCGGGAGGGTCAGCAGCACCCACACCCGGCGGCCCCCCGCGCCAAGCGCACGCAGCTCGTCCGGAGTCTGCGGGAAGCGCAGCCAGGTCCCGTAATAGTGGCGATAGGTCACGGCGGCCAGGCCGACCGCGGCCACCTCGTCGTCCGGGCCCTTGACCGCCATGACGTGCCGCAGCGCGCCCCGATAGTCCTGCTTGGGGTAGCGGTAGTTGAGAGTGAGGGCGGCGACGGAAGCGCAGACGAGAACGGCGACGCTCGCCATCTCGATCAGGCGCGCTCCGCGCGCGCGCCGTTCCTCCGGGAGGCTGCGCTGCGCGACCAGCCGTCCGAGGACCGCCGCGCCGCGCACGGCCATGAGCAGTACGAACGGGAGCACGTAGAGAAAGGACCGCGGGTAGGCCCCGTAGCTCAGTACCACGATGGCGGCGGCGTTGAAGGCGGCCGGAAGCACGAGCAGGCCGATGAGAAGCAGGCTCTGGCGCGCGTAGCTCGCGGCGCCCGCGGTCAGCAGGACGGCCATGAGGATCATACCGATGAGTCCCAGCCCCGCCTGCAGGCCGGATCCGACGACCGGGGCCAGGGTGGCGATGCTCGTCCATCCGAGGCCGGTGCGGTCCACGGTCCGGAAGAACTCGATCATCTGCGTCAGGACCAGGGCGTGGCCGACGAGGCTGAGCAACGCCACGCCAGACGCCGCCGCGGCCACGCGGCGCGTCACCGGCGCGTGCCCTGACCGCCAGCCCTTCCAGCGTGTGAGGACGAGGAGGTAGGAGGCTGCCTGGCCCATGACGACGAACGCGGTGTTGGTGTGGCAGAGCACGCCGAGCGTCATGCATGCGACGTACGCGGCCCAGTCCCGGTTTCGGTTGCCGGCGAGCGCCCGCAGGAAGAACGCGGTGCCCAGGATGGAGAAGAAGACCATCCCCGTGTAGCCGCGCGCGCTCTGGGAGAACCAGACGTGGTGGTACGAGACCGCGAGCAGCAGGGACGCCCCGAAGGCCTCGCGCTCGGGGGCCACCATGCGGCCCAGGAAGTAGAGGGCGCCCACGCCGAGGATCCCGAAGACGACCGCGGGCAGCCGGGCCGCCACCTCGCTCTCGCCGAAGGCGGCGAAGCTCAAGCTGCCCAGGACCGAGTAGAGCAGGTGCTGGTTGGCCGAGTGGTAGGTCTGGACGACCTTCCAGAAGGGCAGGCGCAGGTAGGTCACGGCGGTGGCCGTCTCGTCGATCCAGAAGTCCTGCCCGAGGCCGATCACCCGTGTCGCCGCCGCGATGACGAGCAGCACGGCGAGCTTGGAGCGCGCGGGCGGGCGGGGAGTCTCCACGAGACCCAGCAGCGAGCCGGGAAGACCGGGACCGCTCACGCCCGGCGGGCGGACGCGGCGCCGATCCGCTGGACGAGCGCCGCCGCCTCCACGATCTCGTCCGGGTCGATGGGCGGCGGCGTGCCCTGCGCGATCGACGCGTAGAAACGACGGATCAGCTCGCGCAGGCCGGGAAAGGCGGGCTCGCGCTGCAGCGTCCGGCGGACGAGGTTGGTGCCGGCCGCCCACAGCACGCGGGCGCCGCCGCGCAGCGGGGCCGCGGCCTTGGCGGCGCGCGACGTCCCCCCGGCCTCGACCACCGCGTATCCGTGGAAGAGGTCCACGCGTGCGGTGGCCCGCGAGCCGGCGAGGACCAGCTCGTTGCGCGTCGGCCGCGGGCGCAGTCCGATGTCGATGCGGAGCCGCACCTCCCAGTGACGTCCCACGAGCTCCAACTCGTCGTCGCTCGAGGCGAGCACGTCCCAACTGTCGGCGGGCAGTCCATGCCCGATGACTCTCCGGAACAGCGACATCGGGTGCGGCAGGATCCCCAGGACGAGGGCCCGCCGCGCGTCCGGGGCCAGGCCCTCGCCTCCGGCCGAGCGGACGGAGTACTCGGCCCGAACGACCTCTCCCAGGCGGCCGAGATCGCCCACCACGCGCGCGAAGCCCCGCTGGAACGGGAACTGATGGACCGGGCACAGTCGAAGCC
>DAINRN010000372.1:0-880 GCA_036741815.1 Acidobacteriota bacterium | reverse complement strand
CGTTGGCGCGAGCGAGATGGACCAGGCGGCTGGCCTCCTCCGGCGACGTGGCCGCCGGCTTCTCGACGAGGACGTGACGCCCGGCGCGGAGCGCCGCCTCCGCCAGCGCAGCGTGCGTGTCGGCCGCGGTGCAGACGTGGACGACATCGATTGCTCCCGCGGCGATGCAGTCCTCGAGCGACGCGAACGGGCGCGCGCGCGGGAACCGGCGCACGAGCGCGGCCGCCGCGTCCGCCCGGGGATCGACGACGGCCGCGACCTCCACGCCGGCGCGCGCGGCGTAGTACGCGTGCCAGCGGCCCATGAGGCCCGCGCCCACGATCGCCGCCCGTGGAGGCGACACGCTCAAGCGTTCAGGCGCACCGGTGCGCGGCGCTCCGCCGACTCGTAGGCGGCCAGCATCGCGGCCAGGGTGCGGCGGTTGTCCTCGGCGTCCGAGGGTGGAACGGTCCCGCGGTCCAGGGCCTCGAGCATCGCCGCCACCAGGCGGCGCGTGGCGCGCGGGAAGACGTCGAGCGGCTCCGAGGCGATCCGGCGCGAGCGCTCGCCGTGGAACAGCCGAGCCCGCCCGCCGAGCGCGACCTCGAGGCTCAGGAACGGCCGCCGCGTCCCGCCGCGGACCCCGGCCCGCACCTCCGCGCGCCCGCCCAGGGTGGACTCGATGCAGCCGGCGCTGCCGTCGAGGCGGACGGTCAGGTAGCGGTGCGGCCCGCGGCAGAGGCGGTCCAGGACCACGCTGGCCACGCGGTCGCGCGAGAACTCGAGCTGGACCAGGTCCAGCAGGTCGGGGCCGTCCGGTGCCCCGGGCCGCGGCATGCGCGCCGTGACCGCGGCCGGGTCCTCGTCGAAGAAGTAGCGGCAGAGGTCGATGACGTGGGTG
>DAINRN010000371.1:0-4216 GCA_036741815.1 Acidobacteriota bacterium | reverse complement strand
CCGCCACACCCTGTCGGTGGCCTACCGGATTACCTACAAGAACCTCGAGCCCGCCATCGCGCGGCTCGTCTACCTCACGGTCGTCCTGACCCTGGCCTCGATCGTGGTCTCCGTGCTGGTGGCCGTGGGACTGGCCAGCCGCATCACCAAGCCGCTCGAGGCCCTGACCTCGGGGGCCAAGGACCTGGCCGAGGGTCACTTCGACCGGCGCCTGTCCATCACCTCCCACGACGAGCTGGAGATCCTGGCCTAGACCTTCAACCACATGACGGGCCGCCTGAAGGAGAACGTCGAGCAGCTCGAGGAGTCGAACAAGAAGCTGGCGGCGGTGAACGAGGAGCTGAAGGAGCTGGACCGGATGAAGTCGGACCTGCTGGCCAACGTGAGCCACGAGCTGCGCACGCCGCTCACCGCCATCAAGGGATACACCGACTACATCCTGGAGCGGCGGCTGGGGGCCATCACCGAGAAGCAGGAGAAGGGCCTGGTCGTGGTCCAGCGGAACCTGGAGCGGCTCTCCAAGACCATCAACGCCCTGCTCGACTTCTCCAGGATGGACGTGGGGCGCATCGCGCTCAACCTCCAGCCCTTCCCGCTGGGCCCGCTGCTCGACCAGATCGTCACCGCCTTGCGCTCGGAGCTGGAGAAGAAGGGCCTGAAGCTCACCACCGACGTCGAGCGGGGGCTGCCGCCCGTCATCGCGGACCGCGAGAAGGTCTCGGCGGTGCTGGAGAACCTGATCATCAACGCCCTGAAGTTCACCCCGGAAGGAGGCCGCATCACGGTCTCCGCGTCGCGGGCCGGCTCGCCCGGCCGCCCCTCGGCCCGGATCCGGGTGGCGGACACGGGCGTCGGCATTGCCCCCGACCAGATCGCGAAGATCTTCAACCGCTTCCACCAGGTCGACACCTCCAGCACGCGGCGCTTCGGGGGCGTGGGGCTGGGCCTGGCCATCGTGAAGAGCATCCTCGACGCCCACGGCACCACCATCGGCGTGGAGAGCGAGATCGGCCGGGGCACGACTTTCTCGTTCGTGCTGCCCGTCCTGGACCGCGCGGAGGCGTCCGCGCGCGGGCGGGAGTCGGCCCAGGAAGCGGCGCTGGAGAACGAGTCCGAGGTGGGCTGGGGATCGGGGAGGTCATGAGGACGGCTTGGAGGCCCCGGCGGCGAGCCACTCTATGAGCAAGAAGAAGATCCTGATCGTGGACGACGAGGACGATATCCTCCACTTCCTGGAGCTCGTCCTGCGGGAGAAGGGGTACGAGGTGTCGACCGCCTCCGGCGGGCACGAGGCCCTGACCAAGGCGCAGGTGGACCGCCCGGACCTCGTGCTGCTCGACATCATGATGCCGCAGATGGACGGCTGGGAGGTCCTCAAGCTGCTGCGGGTCGACGAGGCCACCCGCCAGATCCCCGTGGCCATGCTCTCCGCCCGCACGGAGGCCAAGGACCGCGTCCAGGGCCTGCAGGAGGGCGCCATCGACTACATCTGCAAGCCCTTCTCGCTCCAGGAGCTCCTGGGGAAGATCGAGACCATCTTCACGCACGTCGAGGACCGCGGCAGGGCGGCGCGGTGAGAGACTCCCGCCGTCCGCGGTGACCCCGGCGCCATGACCATCCCCGGCGAAAGCGATTACTTCCGCCTCCGCGCCGAGTGGCTGCGCTTCAAGAACCACGTCTTCGACGCCAACACCGAGCTGCCGACCCTGGCCGCCGTGCTCGACGACGTGCGGCGGCTCATGGAGGAGCGGGGTGTGGTGGGCCTCGTGTTCCTGGACGTGGGAAGCGACGGCGAGGCGGAGCTGCTCCAGGGCTGGCAGGCCTACGACGAGGTCCTCCGTGCCTTCGCCCGCTGCCTGGAGAGCCTGCGCGTCGAGGGCATCCTCGGCCCGCGGGACGTGGTGGCCGTCCTGGGCGTGCGCGGGGACAAGTTGCGGCTCTTTCTGCGCGGGACAGATCCCACGCCCTTCGACGCGGCCTCGCTCGAGGCCCGGGCCAACCGGCTGCGGGACCGCCTCAACGAGGTGCTGCCCTCGTGCCTCCCGCCCGCCACCCCCGGGCCCCTGTTGTTCCACCAGGGCCACGCCCTCATGTACCGCGACCCCATGCTCCGCGCCGAGCGCTCCATCCACAAGGCGCTGGACGAGGCCATCTTCATGAGCTTCCGCCAGCGCACGCGGGAGGAGGACCGGCGCGCCCAGGGCCTGGACGAGCTGATCGAGGCGCAGCAGGTCGTGACCCTCTACCAGCCCATCCTCGACCTGCAGACCATGGCCGTGCTGGGCCACGAGGTCTTCTCGCGCGGCCCCGCGGGCGGGCCCTTCGAGGAGGCCGAGCTGATGTTCGCGCTCGCGCAGCGGACGGGCCGGCTGGTGGAGCTGGAGCGGCTCTGCCGCAGCCGCGCCCTGGGCTCCGCCCAGCGCCACCTGAAGGCGGGCACCAAGCTCTTCCTGAACACGCCGGCCCGCACCCTGCGCGACCCCGAGGTCGCGGGGGCGGCCTTCATCCGCCAGGTGGAGAGGGAGGGCCTGCGCCACAAGGACGTGGTCCTGGAGATCACGGAACGGGTGACCCTCGAGGAGCGCCAGGCCTACCGCGACGTGCTCCGCGAGCTGAAGCGGCACGGCTTCGGCATCGCCATCGACGACATGGGCGCGGGCTACGCGAGCCTGACCTCGCTCGTCGAGGTGGAGCCCGACTACCTGAAGTTCGACATCTCGCTGGTGCGCAACATCGACCGCAACCTCATCAAGCGCAGCCTGCTGGAGACGCTGGTGGACGTGGCCGCCAGGATCGGCGCGCAGGTCATCGCGGAGGGCATCGAGGCGGAGCCGGAGTTCACCACCCTCCGCAACATGGGCGTGCGCCTGGGCCAGGGCCGCTACCTGGCCCCGCCGGTGACGGTGCCCCTCGAGGCGGCGGCCGTCTCATGAAGGAGGTCCTCCTCCCCTACCACGATCGGATCGAGGACCTGGCCAGGGAGATCGCGGAGCACCGCAGCCAGGGCATCGTGGTCCTCGACGCGTCGTCCCTGGAAGATATCGAGGACGTGTACGGCGGCGACGCCTACGGCGAGGTCCGGCAGCGGCTGTTGGCCATCCTCGAGGAGCAGCGGGGCAAGGACTACCGCAACGAGGACGTGATCACCCTCGACAAGCCGCGCGGCCTGCGCTTCGTCGTCTTCCTGGACCGCAAGCGCCGGCGCGGCCAGCCCTCGACGGTGGGGGACCTGAAGTCGGTGCGGTCGCGCATGATGTCCTCGCTGGTCCCCAACCTGGCCCGGGCCGCGTTTCCCTACATCAAGGGCGTGGCCCGCTTCGACGTCGGCTATGCCATGGCCGTGCACAACCCCCTCATGCACGCCGAGCGCATCGTGCGCCGGGCGGTGCGGGACGCCCTGACCGTGGCCGCGCACCACCGCCAGGCCGAGGAGCTGCAGGTCCTCGAGCGCTTGCTGGACATCATCCTGCGCGAGCGGGTGATCACGGCGTACCAGCCGATCCTGGCCTTGAAGGAGCGCACGGTCCTGGGCTTCGAGGCCCTCTCGCGGGGGCCGCGGGTCTCGGGCCTGGAGACCGCGGACGCGCTCTTCGGCGCGGCCGACCGACACCACCTGCACATCGAGCTGGACCGCCTCTGCCGCCGGCGCGCGCTGCTGTCCTCCGGCCGCATCCCGTCCACGGCCAAGATCTTCGTGAACACGCTGCCCGCCACCATCCGTGACCCGGAGTTCCGGGGCCGCGCCCTCATCGACTTCCTGGACAAGGCCCAGGTCTCGCCGGACCGGATCGTCCTGGAGATCACGGAGAAGCTGGTCATCGAGAACTACCACCTGTTCCGCGAGGCCATGGCCTACTTCACCGACCTGGGGATGTCCTTCGCCGTCGACGACGTGGGCGCGGGCTACTCGGGCCTGGAATCCATCGCCCGGCTGAAGCCGCAGTTTCTGAAGATCGACATCGGCCTGGTGCGCGACGTGCACGCCAGCCTGGTCAACCGCGAGATGGTCAAGGCCATCATCGCCATGGGCGAGGGCATCGGGTCCACCGTGATCGCCGAGGGGATCCAGACCGACGACGAGGCCAACGCCCTGCACGCGATGGGCATCGACTGGGGCCAGGGGTATCTGCTGGCGCGGCCGGACTCGGGCCCCGGTATCGAGGTCCCTTGAGCGGGCGCGGTCCCGGACGCTAGACGCCCCCCTCCACGGGGTCGG
>DAINRN010000370.1:0-4217 GCA_036741815.1 Acidobacteriota bacterium | reverse complement strand
CCTCCCGCGTGTGGGCAGCGAGTCCGGTCTCCACGAGCAGCCGCGCGATGTCCACGGGCTCGTCCTGGTCAGGCACCCTCGCCTCCCGCTGTTCCCTTCGGCAGCCGCGGCTTCGGCCCCGGCCGCTTCACCTCGCTCCGCCCCTCCGCCGCCGCCAGCCGCTCCCGCGCGAGCGCTTCCACGTCCGCGCGCCGCACCATCTGGTACCGCGTGCCGACCGGAGTCTCCACGAGTCGCGCGGGGAGCTGCTTCCCCTCGATCAGCTTCTGCACCCGCTTCGCGCTGACGCCCAGGCGCTCGCCGGCCTCCCGCAAGGTCATTTCTTCGCTCACGCCCTGATTATATCAGCCCGGAAATAATTGCGCCGGAACACCGGACTATCTATCTCCATACTGATATAAATAAGTGTCAAGAGAAGGGCGCCCACCCTGGTAAGCGAAGCGCCCTTCCCCGTCCTCGAAAGGATCACTCGAATGGTAGCACAGATCACCCCCGGCTACTACGAAGCGCACGAGATGGAGTTTCAGGAGGAGCAGGCGCAGCGCCGCGACATGGCTCGCGCCGCCGCGGAAGAGGAAGCGCGCGGGGAGCGTTACTACCGGATGAGCCCCGCGGAGTTCACGGCGGCCGTCAACCAGACCCTCGCGAACCTGGATGCGATCGAGGCCCGGCTCGCAGCGATCGAGGCCGAGGGCGTCCGGGAGCGCGCGCGGATCATCCAGCGCGGCGAGGAGAAGCGGCAGAAGTTCGCGGAGAGCTTCGAGGACTACCTCTCCCGGAAGGCCGACGAGCAGGCCGAGGAAGACGAGGCCCGCTTCGGCCCGGCGCCCGACTACGATCCCTCGGACGAGCAGCTTTGCCGCGTGCGGTAGGGATCACAATCAGCGCAATTCTGGCGGCGGGCACTCCCCGCCGCCCTTCCCTGGAGATATCGACCGAAATGGAAACCACGATCACCCTCGACAAGAACGCCGTAGTCGTCCGCCTCCTCGTCCTGCCCACCGAGCTGGCCACCGCCGAAGCGAAGCTCCTCGCGGCCCAGTCCGAGCTCCTGCAGCACAAGAACGTGCTCGACGAGAACGAAGCCACCCTCACCCTCCGGGGCCTGGAGGGCAAGAACGAGGGCGAACGCAAGGCCTCCCTCTACGTGCAGACGCTGGGCGACCGGGACCGGGTCCAGCGGGCGCAGGAGCAGGTCCAGACGGCCGCCCTGAACGTCCGGATGCTCCAGACCGAGCTCAGCAGCCTGCGCGCGATTTCCCGCCTCTGCGGCGCAGAGTAGCTCTCTCCGGAGGGGCGGCCGGAACCGCCCCTCCCCTTACCCGATTTGAGGAGAAACGAACGTGCAGACGAACCTGATGATCCACTGCGGCGGCTACCGCGCCCTGCGCGAGGAAGTCCGCAGCATCGGCACCCCGGCCCCTACCGCCACCTGGTGCCCGATCCCCCATCACACCCTGATCCGGCAGATCGAGGAGAGCCTGGAGCGCTCCGACCTCCGGATCGTCTCCGAAGCCCATGCCCTCGCGGCGGACGGCGACCGCTACTTCGGCCTGTTCCAGGTCGCCAACGGCCACAGCCCGGCGGAGGATTACGCCTGGGTCCTCGGCCTCCGGAACAGCCATGACCAGACCTTCCCCGCCGGCTTAGTCGTCGGCTCCCAGGTGTTCGTCTGCGACAACCTGGCCTTCTCCGGGGAGATCCGGATTGCCCGGAAGCACACCAAGAACATCGGCCGCGACATGCCCGAGCTGGTCAACGTCGCGATCGGCCGCCTGTCCGAGCGCTGGCACAGCCAGGACGAGCGGATCGGCCGCTACCAGGCAACGGAGATCGCGCCTTGCGAGGCGCATGACCTCGTGGTCCGCGCCCTCGACAGCCGGATCATCACCGCGACGCAGGTGCCGGCGGTGCTCAAGGAGTGGCGGGCGCCGCGGCATCCCGAGTTCCAGGACCGGACCGCCTGGAGCCTGTTCAACGCGGTGACCGAGACGCTCAAGGACACCAGCGTCTGGCGCCTGCCGCGGCGGACAGAGTCTCTCTACGGGCTCATGGACGGCGCCTGCGGCGTGGCGGCCGCCGCCCGTGGTTCCCTCGTCCTCCCGGAAGGGATCGAGGACGCGGAGCTACTCGCGGCCTGACGCGGCGGGGGAGGGTGCTTCCGGAAGCACCCTCCCAACACCCAACACCCAACACCCAACACCCAACACCGATGAACCTCATCACCTGCCCCGAATGCCGCACCGATCGCGTCTCCAGCCTGGAGGTCGTCCTCGGGTTGACCCCGCTGCTCGGCGCCGCGGACGACGGCGCGCCCGTCTACGAGGACGGGACCGATCTCTGCTGGGACAGCCAGCAGCCCGTCGTCTCCGCGGCCGGACACACGCGGCTGGAGTGCCGGCGCTGCGGCCACCAGTGGTTCGACGCCGGCCTGGTCCAGCCCGGGCAGCTCCTGGTGGACGGGGCGCAGCTCCGGGAGGTCGTCACCGGCCTGCTGGAGTGGTGCGCCTACACCGGCGACTGGGACGCGCCGGCTTGGGGCCGGCTGCGCGCCCTGGCCCGGAAGGTGGGGCTCTCCGCCGGCAGCCAGGACGAGGGAGACGACGAGGACGAGGACTGACCGCGCCGGCCAGAAACGACAAAAGAGCCCCCGGGACCTCCTGCGCAATACACGAAACAAAAAGCGCCCCTCCTTGTCTTACTTTGACAAGGAGGGGCGCTTTTTGGAACCCGTAGAGCCTGGACTCAAGAGATGCACTTACTGCCAGAAGACGCTTCCCGCCACGTCCGAATTCTTCAGTAGCGGCCGTAGTGCAACAGGCCTTCGAAAACGCTGTCGGTCCTGCCAGGACAAGCCGGGCAAGATCACTCTCTCCGGGGCTGCTTACCGAAAGGTCCGCGTCGCCGCCGGGAGGCCTGCCTGCACTCCGCACGAAGCAGAAGAAAAGAAAAGCCGGTCCAGGAGGAGACCCAAGGCGAAGAGACGTTCAGTCAGAGATGAGATCTCGCGTCTCAAGATGGAGATGGGCTGCCAGGACTGCGGTTACAATTCGCACCCAGCCGCCCTCGACTTCGATCATCCTCCCGGCGTGGAGAAACTGGGAACCGTCTCCGGCTTCATCCTCAAGTTCAAGCTCAAAGAGGCAATCCAAGAACTGCATAAGTGCGAAGTTGTCTGCGCAAACTGCCACCGCATCCGGACTTGGAAGCGGCGGCGCGAGAACCCTGGCCTTTAGGTTCCGACAGGAGAGTCCCGGGGGCTCTTGATTCCCGGCGGGCCGGACGGATTGAACGCCGGTAGCGGCCTCTCGAACAGGCGTCCCTGCCCGGTTTGCCGGTTAGCTCAGACAGCCCGCGCCGGAGCGCGTCGTTAGCCCAGAGCCACCGCCTCGAAGCTCGATCCTACCACATCCGGCTAGGCGAACGCCACCGAGAGCGAGGCCACCCGCCCGCCGTCCGACGCTTCCACGAAGAAGGTGGCGGCTCCGGAGTGGGTCAGCGTGAGTTGGATCACCCCGCCGGCGCTGGTCACGATCCGCCACTGCTTCCCCGCCGTGATCTGCTGGCGGACCGTCCCGGTGTCCACGGTGACGCCGCCGTTCGGCGCCGCGGCGCACTCCGCCCCGAAGGCGCTGTCGCAGATGATCACGTGCAGCTCCCGCCGCGCCGCGAGGGGGATGCCGTCCTCGCCCCGGACCTGGATCGACACCTCGCGGGCGTTCCCGGCTTCCGCCGCGGCCGCGAGGAACGGCGCCCCGCCGCCGGCCCACTTGCCGAGGGGATTCGCGTTGACCCCCGCCGCGTCGATGTTCCCGGAGCCGTCGAGCGGCAGGACCGCGAGCGGGATGTGGTACTCGGAAGGCGGCGTCGGATCGTCGGCGAGGTAGGAGAGCACGAAGCTGTAGGTGTCCAGCTCCGTCCGCTCGTTCTGGTCCGCGGCGGTCCGGGTGAGCAGGCCCCACACGTAGACCTCGCCGGACGGCACGCCCGCGACCGTGAGCGGCAGCGGATCCTCGCCGACGTCGTAGCGGACCCCGGCGGTCCAGACGACCGTCTCGGCCTCGAGCTCGATCTCCAGCGCCGCCGAGACGGTGATCCCGCCGCCGGCGAGGATGCCCGCGGGCAGGCGCGCGTTCAGGCCGGCGTCGAGCTCGTCCCCGAACTGGTTGTCCCGGTCGAGGCTGTAGGGCTTGCTGTAGCTGGCTCCCTGTCGCGGT
>DAINRN010000369.1:0-4225 GCA_036741815.1 Acidobacteriota bacterium | reverse complement strand
ACCTAGGCTGCTCCGGACACTGGCCGTGGTCTACGCGGTCAAGACCCTCCTCGTCGGAATCGCCTGGCTCATGATCCCCGACCTTCCCGAGCGCGCGGCCACGCACGTCCGTCAGACCTGGCAGAAGCTCGCGGGCGACTAGCTCGGAGCTAGATCCGGAACATCTCGTCGGCAGGACGCAAGGGCCGGTCCAGCCAGAGCGGCCGGCGCAATCCTCCCGGGCCTGGTCCGGGACGCGTCTTGGCTAGCCAATCCCGATAGACCTGCATCGAACGGGACGTGTCGGCGAAGACGTCCCCATACCGATCCTCGGGCCGCGCCTTGGACACCACCACCTTCTGGTGCCAGCAGTGCATGCCGGAGACGGGGTCGGGATGGACGGGGAAGGTCAGGTTCTGGTGGACGCCGCCGTCGCTCCACCAGATGCGGCTGGAGTCGGGGTCGGCGCTTTCGAACGGTCCCAGGGTTTCCAGTTGCCGGAGCATCCAGCCCTCGCCCTGGCGGGTGATGGAGACGCGCGGGGATGACCAGCGGCTGCCTTCGCCTTCGTGCAGGCGCCAGCGGCCGAGGTGGTGGGAGCAGGCCACGACGCCCGGGGCGATCGATTCCGTGACCCAGGCGCGGTTCACGAAGTGGCCGATCTCGGTCGTGACCCGGACCAGCGCGCCCGTGACGATTCCCAGTTGTCGTGCGTCCTCGGTGTGGATCCAGAGCGGGTTCCGATGCGAGATCTCGTTCAGGTACTTCGCGTTCCCGCTGCGCGTGTGGATCAGGGTCGGCAGACGGAAGGTCGGGACGAGCACCATCTCGCCCTTCCCGCCGTCCATGGCCTGCCGGTGGACGTGGCTCCTGATGTAGCCGGGCATCGCCTCCTCCGGCCAGCCCCAGTCCTTGAGCGTCCCGGAAAAGATCTCGAGCTTCCGTGACGGCGTCGGGAATCCCGCGACGACCTCCTCCCCCACCTTGACGCCGAGCGTCTTGCCTCCGACGCTCACGACGCCGGTGACCGGATCGGTCTTGGCGTCCGCGGGCACGGCGACGCTCTTCCGGTCCAGGCCATGGACGTCGCTCTCGATGAGGAACGCGCCGTAACGGCGCATGTACTCGAGCGGCGTGCGGCCGTCCTTGGCCGCCGCCTCGGGCAGGCCCGGCACGGCGTTCTCGAAGATCCACTGGTAGTACTCGGAGACGGTCAGCTTCTCACCAGGCTTGTACGGCGACTCGAACCAGCGGCGGATGCCCTGGGATCCGTCGGGGTCGATCCGCCAGGACAGCTCGATCCAGAACTCGTCCTCCTCCCAGACCTCGCCCGGGTTCGTCTCCCAGGTGTAGCGGTGGCTCTCGCCGAGACGCTCCCGCGCGGCACGCAGCACCGGCTGGCGAAAGCTCACCCAGCGCCCGGATTGCGTCTCCTGGCTCTGGATGTCGTGGCGCTCGCCGGCGTGGCCCATCGGCAGGACGAAGTCGGCGAAGGCCGCGGTCTCGCTCCAGGTCGGGGTCAGGGCCGCGTGCAGGCCGACGAGCGACTCGTCTCGCAGGACCTCCATCCACGTGAGGCCGTCGGGGTTCGTCCAGACCGGGTTGTAGACGCGGGTGAAGTAGACGTCGAGCTTGCCGCGCCCCTCCTTCAGGAAGTGCGGGAGGAGGAACGACATCTCGTAATGGCTGAGGGGCCACTCCTTCGGGAAGAGCAGCTCGTTCCATTCCTTCTGGCCAGGCGGCTCCTCCCAGAAGACGGGCTTGTACTTGTTCCAGCCGTGCGGCGACGTCCCGCCCCGCGTCCCCATGCTGGCCGTGAGCACGGTCAGGAGCTGCAGCGCACGGGCGACCTGCCAGCCGCCCAGGTTGCCACTGGCGGAGCCTCGCCAGACGTGGGAGGCGAACGCGCCCCGGGCGCGGCCGATCAGCCGCGCCACTTCCACGATCTTGTCCCGAGGGACACCGCTCTCCGCCTCGGCGAAGGCGGGCGTGTAATCCCGGTAGTGCTCCTTCAGGGCCGCCAGGAACGCGGCGAAGGTCGGCTCCTCCCCCGGGTGCGCGTCCGCCATGTACTGCTGCCAGTTCGTCCACGCCTCGACGTACTCGAGGTCCGCCAGTCCCTCGTCGAGGATGACCCTGGCCATGGCCAGGAGGACCGCGGCCTCGCTGCCCGGATAGGTCGGCAGCCAGTAATCGGCCATGGACGCGGTGTTGGACAGGCGCGGGTCCATGACCGCGAGCTTCGCGCCGGCAAGCTTGCCGTCGATAATGCGCTGGGCGTGCGGGTTGAAGTAGTGCCCGGCCTCGAGGTGCGAGGAGAGGAGCAGGATGAACCGCGCGTTCGCGTGGTCCGGGCTCGGCCGGTCGTACCCCGACCACAACGCATACCCGAGACGGGCCGACGCCGAGCAGACGTTGGTATGCGAGTTGT
Source organism: Acidobacteriota bacterium (assembly GCA_036741815.1). Lineage (GTDB taxonomy): Bacteria > Acidobacteriota > Vicinamibacteria > Fen-336 > Fen-336 > DAINRN01. The sequence continues at coordinate 1,815 of DAINRN010000369.1, read as the reverse complement.
GGCCGTCGATCCGCCAGGCCTTGAGGATGCGGTCCATGGTCCGCTCGTGGCCGGGCCGCCCCACGTGGTACATGACCTCGTTGCGGCGGCCGTCGAGGAAGGCCTTGCGGATGCGGCCGCCGATCTCGTCGAGCACCTCGTCCCACGAGACGCGGCGCCACTTCCCTTCTCCCCGCCCGCCCGCGCGCCGCAGCGGGTACAGGATCCGCTCCGGGTCGTTGATCTGGTTGATGGTGGCCGGGCCCTTGGCGCAGTTGCGCCCGCGCGACGCCGGGTGCAGCGGGTTGCCCTCGAACTTCCGGACCCGCATCGTCTGCTTGTCCACGTAGGCGAGCAGCCCGCAGGCCGCCTCGCAGTTGAAGCAGATCGTGGGGACGAGCATGTACCGCTTCTCGATCCGGCGCGGCCACTGCTTGACGTCGTACTCGGGCCAGTCATCCCACTTCTCGGCAGGCGGATAGGCCTGGAGATCGGAGCCAGGGGACAGCCGCTCGATGGTCATGCCAGCGGCACCAGTTGCGGCTTCTGCACGTAGAGGTGCTCCCAGATGAGGAGGCCCGCCAGGGTCAGGGCTCCCGCGAAGAAGACGCCCTGCCCCGACCAGAGAAGCGCCAGCGGCAGCAGATGGCCCACCGCCAGGACGCCGCTGCTGAACCGGACGTCATCCTGGATGAGACGCGCGGCGCGGCGCGCGTCCTCTGTGGCGTGGTGGCCCCACACCTCGCCCGCCACGAGCAGGCCGTTGACTGGCAGGAGCCACAGCAGCCACCACGGCTCGAAGAGCGCCGCCCCCGCGGTCAGGGCCTGCACGATCAGGTGCGGGCCGAGGAGCGCGGACTGCCACAGGTCCCGCCCCTTCGATTGGCCGAAGAGGAACGCGGTGTAGAGCGCGGTGGACGCGGCCAGGAGCATGGTGAGGCCGGTGAGGGTCCGGGACACCGGACGACCGGCGAGGGCGGCCAGGAGCTGCACGCTGAGCAGCAGGCCGTATGCGGTGATGACGTACGACCCGCGCACGAGCCACGAGCGCCACTGCGGCTTCGTCAGCGTCCACAGGAACCGGGCCGGCTGGCGCAGATCCCAGACGAGGAGCAGGCCGGTCAGGGCCAGGAAGACGAGCGCCGCGGCCATCGCGGTGGTCGCCGGCCAGGAACCCTCACTGAAGGCGACGAGCCCCGGGACCAGCAGGCAGCCGGCGGCCAGCGACTTCGTCCACAGGTACGCCGACACCCTCCAGCCCCAGGAGTTGCGGTGCTGCTCCCGGACACCGTACGTCCGTCGCGGCGCGCCCGCCTCCTCGGTCATCGGCATGTTGGGCAGGGCGATGGGCTGCGGCCCGCTCGACCACATGTAGTCCGACGCGGGTGGGGCCGCCGAGGGGACCAGGGAGCCGGCCTCGCCCTCGATGTAGAAGACCTTCGGCCGCGTCCCCTTCTCGGGCTTCCGCACCTGGATGGGAATGCGGCCCACGAGGCCGGAGATCCGGCTCGCCGGGTTCTCGAGGTCCCCGGCCACGATCGCCTGAGTCGGACAGACCGTGACGCACGGCGGCTCCAGGCCCACCTCCACCTTGTGCGCGCAGAAGTTGCACTTGGCCGCGGTCTCCGTCTGCGGGTCGATGTAGATCGCGTCGTACGGGCAGCCCTGCATGCAGGCCTTGCAGCCGATGCAGGCGCGCGGGTCGAAGTCGACGATTCCGTCCTTGCGCCGGAACAGCGCGCTGGTCGGGCAGATCTCGACGCACGGCGAGTCTTCGCAGTGGTTGCAGCGGGTGACCTGGAACGTCCGGCGCGTCTCGGGAAACACGCCCTTCTC
>DAINRN010000368.1:0-4230 GCA_036741815.1 Acidobacteriota bacterium | reverse complement strand
CCCGCGGACGGCGGTCTTGCCGTCGTTGCCCGGGTCCCAGGCGAAGCCCACCCGCGGGCCGAACTGTGAAGTCTGGTCGTTGATGGGGGCCGAGGGGTCGGTGGAGCGGCCCAGCGGGAACTCGAACCCGTTGACCCGGTCCAGGAGCGTGGCGTTGCTCGCGTCGGGGGTGGGGTTGAAGGCCCCTTCCCAGCGCAGGCCGTAGTTCACGGTCAGGTTGGGCTTGATCTTCCAGTTGTCCTGCGCGAACAGGGCCACCTCGTCGGTGGAGTAGTCCACCAGCAGGTTGCCGAGCTGGTGCAGGTAGGTGACGGTGTTGGCGTCGAAGCGGTTGGGGATGGTGCCGCCCGGGGCCATGGTGTCGAGGAGGGTGGCGGTGGTCGAGCCGCTGATGTTGTAGACGCCGAACTGGTTGAAGCCGAAGCTCTGGTCCGCGAAGACGTGGTTGTACTCGAGCCCGGCCTTGATCGTGTGCCGGTCCTTGATCCAGGTGAGGTTCGCCGCCGTCTGGTAGCGCTTGTCGAACTGGGTGGTGGGGAGGAAGCTCACCGTCCCGAACCGCCCGATGGCGTTGGTCACGTTGGGCTCGATGGCGTTGGCCAGGCGCGGCCGCTCCTCCCGCGCCCACTGCGCGCGCACCTCGAGCAGGAGGGTGGGGGAGAGCGTGCTCGTGAACTGGCCGACCACGATGTTCGTGCTGTCCTCCTCCGTCCCGTTGTTGCTCAGCGCGCTGATGGTGTTGGGGTCGAGGGCGTTGCCGGTGGCGTTGGCGTTCAAGGCCTCGTTGCTGCTGTGGCTGTAGCGGATGCTCAGCCGGTTCGCGCTGGTGAACTGGTAGTCGACGCGCGCCAGCCCCGTCCAGGCGTCGTTGGTGGCGTCGAAGGGGGTCTCCAGGGACTTGTAGTGGTCGTAGGCCTCCTGGGTGGCCGGCGTGGGCGTGAAGCCCGCCAGGTTCGAGAACAGCACCTGCCGGGTGTTGGTGAAGTCCTGGCGCTCGAGGGCGGCGAAGAAGAAGGACTTGTCCTTCTTCAGGGGCCCGCCCACCGAGCCCCCGAACTGCTGCTGGGTGGGCGCGGCCTTCTGGCCGAAGGCGTTCTTGTCCGCCCAGTCATTGTTGCGGTTCAGGTAGAAGGCGGATCCGTGGAAGTCGTTGCCCCCCGACTTGGTGATGGCGTTGACGAGCCCGCCCGTGGAGCGGCCGAACTCCGCGCTGTAGCCCGCGGCCACCACCTGGAACTCCTGGATGGACTCCTGGGGGATGGTGAAGGCGTTGTTGGAGCGCTCGCCCCCGCGGATGCCTCCGAAGAACGGCTGGTTGAAGTCCGCTCCGTCCACGCTGATGTTGGCGTTGATCCCCCGCTGCCCGGAGAAGGAGAGTTGGCCGCGCTGGGGGTCCACCTGGACGGTGGGGGTCAAGGTCATGAAGTCCTGGAAGCGGCGCCCGTTGATGGGCAGGTTGGCGATGGCGTTCTGGTCCAGGGTGGAGGTGCGGATGGTGCTGCTCGTCTCCACCAGGGGCGACTCGCTCACCACCGTGATCTCTTCCGACACGCCCCCGACGTTGAGGGTCACGTTGAGAGTGATGGTGGATCCGACGGTGACCGCCGCCCTGCGCTTCACGGACTCGAGGCCGCTCATGGCGTAGGTGACGTCGTAGGTGCCGGGAGGCAGGAGCGGCGCGTCGTAGAACCCATCCGTCCCGGTGATGACGCTGCGGCTGTAGCCGTTGGCGGGGTTGGTGAGGGTCACCGTCGCCCCGGGCACCACCGCGCCCTGCGCGTCGGTCACGTGGCCGGTCACCTCCCCGGTCGTCGCCTGCGACTGGCCCAGCACCCAGGCCGGGACCAGAGCGATGCATAGGACATACACACTGACGCAGAGAAGATTTCTCACTTTCCTGTCTCCTTTGATACACCGCTGGCCGCAGAGCCGGTCAGACCCCGATCCTCCTTGCCCCTTGTGAGGACGGTGTGACGAAATTGTGCCTCTCGAATGACGGGCTTGGCTTGACACTATCGCCTTGCGACGCCGACCGTCAATAGGCTCTCGCGGCTGCCCGCGAGGGCGCAGGTCTACCGCCTGGGCGGCAGGGTCGTAGGCCTGAAGCGGAAGAAGTACACGGGGACGCCGAGCAGGATGAGGCCCAGCCCGAGGAACGATTGCCGGGGCGCCGCGACGAGGCTGTTGAGGAAGAGGTAGGCGGCGGCGGCCACGAAGAGCACCTGCGCCCACGGGTAACCCCAGGCCCGGTAGGGCCGCGGGTGGTCGGGGCGCCTTTGGCGGAGCAGGATCACCGCGGCGGTGCAGAGGCCGTAGAACGCCCACTCCGCGAAGATCACCATGTCCGTTATGTAGTCGAACTGGCCGATACCCAGGAGCGTGAAGACGACGATGAGGACGGCGGCCAGCGCGCCCTGCGCCAGGAGCGCCGTGGAGGGTGAGCGGAAGCGCGGGTGGACGCGCGCCAGGAGGGACGGGAACACGCCGTCCGTGCCGGCGGCGTAGGGGATGCGGGCGCCGGAGAGGATCGAGCCGTTGAGCGCGCCCAGGATGGAGACGAGGATCACCGCCGACAGCACCGCAGCGCCGCGTGGCCCGAGCACGCCGGCCACGGCCGCTTCCGCGACCCGCGGATGGCGCGGCATCTCGGCCACCGGGATCGCGTAGTGATAGGCCAGGTTGGTCGCGAGGTAGAGCAGGAGGATGATCGCCATCCCCCAGAACATCGAACGGAAGATGTTCCGCTGCGGGTCCTTGATCTCGCCCGAGACCATGACGAGGTCGTTCCAGCCGTCGTAGGCCCAGAGGACCGCCACCAGGGCCAGGCCGATCGCGGCCGCAAGCCCGGGCCGTGGGTGCGGGGTGAGCGGCCGCAGATGGTCCCACGAGCCGCCGGGCGAGGCGAAGGCGAGTGCCACGATGCCTCCGATGGAGGCGACCTTGAGCGCGGTGACGAAGGCCTGCAGCCGCCCGCCCGCGGCCACGCCCCAGTAGTTGACAAGAGTGACGGCGCCGATGGCGGCTACGGCCGCCGCCTGCTCCGCCGCGCCGGGGAGGGGGACGAAGGCCTTGAGGTAGATGGCAAACCCCGCGGCCAGGGCCGCGATGGACCCGATCTTCGCGCACACGAAATAGGTCCACGCCCACAGGAAGCCGCCGAAGCGGCCGTAGGCCTCACGCATGAAGACGTACTCGCCGCCCGCGTGGGGGAACATCGCCCCCAGCTCCGCGTAGGAGAGGGCGCCGAGCAGCGAGAGCACGCCGCCGACCACCCACACGGCCAGGATCAGGCCGGGGCTGTCCAGGACCTCCGCGATCGCCCGCGGCTTGAGGAAGATGCCCGTGCCGATGACGGTGCCGACCACGATGGCCGTGGCCTGGGCCGGGCCGAGGGCACGCAGCAGCGCGCGGCGGTCGTCGCTCATGGGCCGGGCCTCCGTGGGCCGCGGATTATACTTTCCGTTCATGCCCGGCTTCGAAAGACGCGGCCCCGCGCTCGTCTGCGACGGCGTCTCGCTCGAGGACGCGGCCGCGCGTCACGGCACGCCGCTCTACGTCTACAGCCGGGCCGCGGTGGAGGAGGCCTATTCGGCCTACGACCGCGCCTTCTCCGCCGTCCCCCATCGCGTCTGCTACGCCCTCAAGGCCAACGCCTCGCGCGCCATCCTCCGCGTGCTGGCGGGGCTCGGCGCGGGGGCCGACATCGTCTCCGGCATGGAGATGCGGGCCGCGCTCGGGGCCGGCCTCACCGCGGACCGGATCGTCTTCTCCGGTGTGGGGAAGACCGACGCGGAGATCGCCCTCGGCGTGGAGCAGGGCGTGGGCGCCTTCAACGCGGAGAGCGAGGCGGAGATCCGGCGCATCGCCGCCGCCGCCGCCGCGCGCGGCAAGACGGCCCGCGTGGCCCTGCGCGTCAACCCCGACATCGACCCGCGCTCGCACCCCTACATCTCGACCGGCCTGCGGGAGAACAAGTTCGGGACGGACATCGCGCTGGCCGAGGAGATCCTGTCCCGCGCCCGGGCGCTGCCCGGCGTGCGCGTGATCGGGGTGCAGAGCCACATCGGCTCGCAGATCACGGAGCTGGGGCCGCTCGTGGAGTCGGCGCGCGAGCTGGCCGCCCTGTCGCGGCGGCTCATCGACCGCGGCTTCGCGCTGGAGACGATCGACATCGGCGGCGGCCTGGGCGTGGACTACGACGGCTCGGGCGTCCCCCAGGCGCAGGAGCTC